>CAMXBD010000001.1 GCA_947179245.1 uncultured Lachnospiraceae bacterium
AGACATCGCCCTTTCACGGCGGTAACACGGGTTCGATTCCCGTTGGAGTCATTTTATGGTGCGATAGCCAAGTGGTAAGGCCCCGGTCTGCAACACCGTTATCGCCGGTTCAAATCCGGCAGTCACCTTAGCAAAAAGATCCTGAAATTATAGGGTCTTTTTTGTATTTAGGGGGATAATTTTGAACAAACAACATATAGATGAGCTATTTGGAATATGTTTTTGAGAATTGCTATTGTTGGAAGGATTGGTCTGATATTGCCGATAAAATTAAGATGATTCGCTGATTTTGCTTGCGTTTTTTACTATTTGAGATAGAATGGAAATAAAAATGGATGAGTACTGAGAACATGGAAAACTTGAACAGAATAGGGCATATGGGATGAAGAAAATCAGAATCAGTGAAAATATACCGGAGGTATCAGCCATTGGAGTAGGATGCAGACGGATTACAGAGCTTGGCAGCACAGAGAAAGTTAGAGAGCTTGTAGAAGCAGCCTTAGAGGTTGGAATCAACTTTTTTGACCATGCGGATATCTATGCTGATGGGAAAGCAGAAACTGAATTTGGCAGGATTATGACACCAGAACTGAGAAAGAAAATAGTTTTGCAGACCAAATGTGCCATTCGTCCCGGTATCTGCTATGACTTTTCAAAAAAACATATTTTAGAAGCCGTTGATGGAAGTCTTAAACGACTTCGGACAGATTATATAGATATTTTACTGCTCCATCGCCCAGATGCTTTGATGGAGCCAGAAGAGGTGGCAGAGGCTTTTAATATTCTGAAAAAAGAAGGAAAGGTGCATTGTTTTGGAGTCAGTAATCATAATCCCATGCAGATGGAGCTGCTGAATAGTTGCTTAAATGAGCCTGTATGTGTCAATCAGATTCAATTTTCTGTGGCGCATTGTCCTACTATTGATGGAGGACTTAATGTAAATATTCAAAATGATGCGGGATGTAGCAGAGATGGCAGTCTGATTGAATACTGTAGATTGAAAAAAGTAACTTTACAGGCATGGGCGCCTTTCCGATATGATAAAAGGGTATTTATCGGCAGCGAAGAATTTCTTGAGCTTAATAAAGCGTTGGAGCGCATAGCAGAAAAATATCAGGCAACACCCAATGCCATCGCTGTTGCGTGGATTATGCGCCATCCGGCTGGAATACAAACTATTGTGGGGAGCACGCAAATCAAGCGGGTAAAGGAAATCTGTAAAGCTTCTGATATATCTCTCACAAGGGAAGAGTGGTATGAAATCTATCTTTCGGCAGGGAAGGTGTTACCATAATTTTATTGCTGAGGATGATTCGGTTTTCTTATATAAAAATTTTCAGATAATAATCTAACCCTGAATAAACCGGAAATATCAAAGCCCACCATCAATGTAAGTAGTGGGCTTTGCTTTACGCTTAAGGCATGGATAATCAGTAACCGGCTTTATGCATTTCATTGGTGAAATCGGTTTCTGTCATGGAAGCCTTTATGGCGGCATCCCGGATAGAAAGCAGACCATCGCGTACAAGATCATATAAGGTGGTAAGTTTGCCTTGCTGTAACCCTTCTTCCATAGCATCTTCAAATATGTTTCCCATGTCCTTTTCCGTCCTTTCTGATTGTGGTATTATTTTCTTTAATTTTGGCATATTTACTAGGATTCTTAATGCCCAGTATGTTTCAACATCCATACGCCTGCATTCATCATGTTCATTCACATATTGAGTGAAGGCTGCCTTATCTTTTCTGCGGGCATACAACTCGAAGAGTGTTCTTGACTCGGTTCTATAGTGGCTGTAATTATGTACTTCTGATAGATTTAGAAAATGCAGCGGATATTCTGGTATAAGCTGTTTAATTTCCTGAGCCAGTACAGGGTCAGCCCCAAAATCCAGAATATCGTGGAGACTTTTCGCACCTTGCCAGTCATCTTCACCCCAGTAAACAATAAGAGTAATAACCGGATGCAGACGATCTTCCTTCTTGATTCGTGACAGGAATTTCGTAGTCAATGTGTTCTTGATTAGCAACTGTGCTGGCATCAATAATCTGTCTGCCCTGAAAGATACTACCGTTTAGCAAATCAGCATATCTTTTGGGAGAAGACAGGTAGTCTTTGAGCGTAATGTCTTTTTCACCCATGGTAAGTACCTCCTTCTTGCAGAAGGTACTGTATCGTGACAAAACCCTCTGCTCTATTCATTTTGATTTGGAATAAAAGCACGATTTCGCCAAGATACCCATATGGGTAAGATTTCTGTCTGACAGATAAAAAATGATTTTACGATTTGAAATGAATGCTTTTATGAAATTATAACATTAATGAGATGATTTGTCATTACATTTTATAAATTTCATGGAAACAGCTCCCATATCATACCGAAACATTTAACGCAGGTGTTTCAGTGCACGCGCTTCTGTCGGCGGCGCCGGCAGAAGAATAGAAAACAGGATCATCAAGTTTAGCAGTTATGTCTGAGGATGACTGATTAGACATCGATTGTCCTTCTGAGCTGATTTCAACCGTATCGATTTTCGGGGATACTGTGTCCTCATCTTTTGACAGATTTTCGTCTGTAGCCGGAGCCGTGGTATTTTCTGCGTTTTCGATCCTTTTTTGCTCTCTTTGTGATTCTAATTCCTTGCGCTCTTCGCGGCGTTTCTCGATCGCTTCTTCGCGAGCCAGTTCTTCTTTTTCTCTGGCTTCTTTAGCCTCTTCTTTCATGCCTTCATCAGCTTCATCTTTGTACTGATAGGCTTTGCTTTCAAAGTCGTTGACGTAGCCCATTGCTCTTTCCATAGTAGCGAGATCGCCTTTGCGTCTTGCCTCTTTATATACACGCATCGGGACGTTAGTCATGTCTATATTAGCGCGTGCGCCGATTAAACCTTCCATTGTTTTTGTATGCATATGTACTCTCCCTTCCATAGTGTTTTATTTGAACTGCAACAGTGACTCTCATCCGTTATTTCGGCAGATGAGAAGTGAGATGTTAGCAGTCTGTATTATAAAGACTGATTGGTGTCATGTGTGGCATAAATACATGGAAGAAGAATCGATATACGGAAAATATTATCGTCTGCATTTATACTCAGTGTGCCGTTATATTTGGCTACTGTATCTTTGACGTTTCTCAGTCCGATACCATCTTTCTGACAGCCGGGCTGTTTTGCAGTGCTGTTGGTGATTTCTATCAGCAGGCATTTTTTCACCATAGATGCTTGAATGTTGATAAAACAATCGCTTTCTGTCTCCATTTTCCGGCAGGCTTCTAAAGCATTGTCCAGAAGATTACCAAATATTACGCACAGGTCAAAATCATCGATGGGGCATTTGGATGATATGTGTACGTCACATTCCCAGCGAATAAGATTATTATTCGCCTGATTGTGTTTATAGTAGAGCAGGGCGTCTACGATATTTTTACCGGTCAGGTCATCGGCATATCCGATTCCGGCGGCATCTGCAAGCCTGTGCAGGTAATCTCTGGTTTCCTTAAGGCAGATCCCGCAATCGAACTTATCCGATTTTTTATGGTATAGGATATCCCGTCCACAGTTATCGATGAGCTGTTGTAATCCGATGATATGGTTTTTCATATCATGGCGGAGGCGCTCCTGACTGCGGTACTGCTCCTCTAACATTTGATAGAAAAGGACTTGTGAGTGATACTGTTCTTTTTGTTTTTGCTCGATATCTATCTTGTCCATACCAAACGTATAGAAACCTATGCCGCACATGCAGAGCAGTGACAGAACGCAGATTCCAGCATGGCTGAAGAGCTCATTATAATATAGATTAAGATGGTCACCACCGCGCAGCAGTATGCCGTGGCTTGCGCCAATATAGACAAGATCCCACAGTATTGTAATACCAAACAAAGGGACAGACAGCATGATGTACCATCGGCGAAGCCGATTGACAAAAAAGCCTGTCATATGTTTTTCCAGAAGAAGTATGCCTCCCATGGTACAGGCAGTCGTGGTACAGTAGGCCATGCCGTCCAGAATATAATCTAATAAAGGGGTGCGTTCTATGTGCATTGCATGTAGAGCGATGAGCACCATGCACCTGAAAAGCGATTCGGTAAAGTTTTGCAGCAGTGAGGATATTGTAAGCAGCAGTGCAGATGCTAATATTTTACGTATGGTCGTTCCCTGATACAGCAGAACGATGCAGAAGACCAGTAGAACCTGCCAGAGTATGGGATATAATAGAAGACCTACGGCAAAAGGGAAAATGCCGGAGAGAGTGACAGCATTACTGAGCGGAAGAATGATTATGAGCAGTAAAAGCAAAGGTTTTTTTCTCCGATTGTTACAAGTAAAATGACTTGTACAAAAGTGATGTATCGCCCATATGTAGCTCATGCTCCATAACAGATTAAGGAACGTGTAAAACAATAACTCGCATGCTTGATTCATGATGTTGCAATTCCTCCGTTCTTTCGCATATACTCTAGTATTGCCGCACAGAATGAGTCGTATCTGCGCTTGGCAATCAGGATTTTTTCGCCATTATCGAGAATGGCTTCCTGCCTGTCGTAGACTTCCACATATTTCAGGTTAATAAGATAACTTTTGTGACATCGGAAAAAGTTTTTGCCCGACAGCGCACTTTCTAACGTACCGATCTGCTCATACCATGAAAAGGTGGGGTGTACGCCATGCGCTTCAATCAATCGTCCGTGTATCTCGAAATATCTGATTTCATCCAGAAAAAGCTTTCGAGTCTGCCTGTCTTTAGAGATAATGATAAAATCATCGGATTGGCGGGTCAGTTTAGCAATGCATCTTAGAAGTGTCTGGCGAAGTTTCCGTTCCTCTAAAGGTTTTACCAGATATTCAAATGCTTCCACGGCAAAAGCATCAAAGACATACTGACGGCTGGAAGATATAAAGATCAGAATTTTATCGGAGAAATTCTGCCGCAATAGTTCTGCTGTCTTCATGCCATCCATGCCGCACATGATGATGTCAAGAAATATAATGTCAAATTCCTCTGCATTTTGCAGTAGTTGTTGACCGCTATTATAGTGTTTTACAGTACAGGGGACATCCAATTCTTCCAGAATGGTCCGGATCTGTCTGCCAAGGTGGAGGCATTCCCGTATTTCATCGTCACAGACTGCGAGCATAAGCATTGTTGACACCAACTTTCTTATTTTAAAGTAGTATAACTCCATATTACATATCGGATAAAAGTATTGGAAGTTTGATTGATGTTATGAGTGGGCGGTTTTATGGAATAAACGGGTAAATGGAATGTTTTTTGGAAAAATTTTGAGAATTTCTTGAGAATTATGCGGTAAAATATATGTTGAAATAAATGTGGTATAAAGAATGGAAGCGGTAATTTATATCAGGAAAGAACGAGGCGGATATGAAGCAGAAATTATTGGTTGTGGACGATGAACAGGGAATCGTAGAAATGGTTAAGAGCTATTTTGCACAGTACTATGATGTGCTGACGGCATACAGCGGCAGAGAGGCGCTAGTCAGGGCAGCACAGAAACCAGACCTGATTCTGCTGGATATCAATATGCCGGATATGGATGGTCTTACGGTCTGCCAGAGTATCAGGGAGTATGTTACCTGTCCGATTTTGTTTCTGACAGCGCGGGTGGAATCTTCTGACAAGATCATTGGTTTTCAGGCAGGGGCTGATGATTATATCGTAAAACCTTTTGACTTGGATGAACTGGCGGCACGGATAGAGGCGCATCTGCGGCGGGAAAAACGCAGACAGGAGAACGGGAACGTCCGTTTTTATGGTGAATTGGCGATTGATTATTCGGGGCGCTCGGTCAAGATTGGCGGGGAGGAGGTGTCGCTGTCCAGAAAGGAATTTGATATTGTAGAACTGCTTTCTTTGAATGTGGGACAGGTGTTTGACAGGGAACGAATTTATGAGAGAGTATGGGGAATTGACGGGGATGGAAACAGTGACACCGTGATGGAACATATCCGTAAGATCAGAGCAAAGTTTGCGGTGTATACGATGCATGGATATATTGACACGGTATGGGGGTGCGGATACAAATGGAACGGATGAAGAATATGGGATTGAAAAGATCCTTTGTTTTGCTGTCAGCAGTTAGTATTGTCATTGCGCTGCTTATCATCGGGCTTGTATTTCTGGTCTGCGGGGAAATCGCCGACAGGTATCCTCATGGCGGTATGCTTATTACCAGCGAAGGCGTAGTAGAGAAATTAGATGAACCTACGCGGGAGCAGACGCGTATATTAAGCGTATTATCCGGGCTTGAGATACTTGCCTGCATTCTGATTCCGGTGTGCTGTTTAGCAGCCGCCAGTCTTTTGTTTTACCAATATAAATTAAAGGAGCCGATTGCCATTCTGCAGCAGGGGACGGAGCGCATCAGAAAGCATGATCTTGATTTTTCGATTGCAAAAGTTTCGGGTGATGAATTAGGTCAGGTATGCGACGCCTTTGAATCAATGCGTGTGGAACTGCTTCAAACCAATCAGGAATTATGGCGGCAGGCGGAGGAGCGTAAGCGCTTGAATGCGGCATTTTCGCATGACCTGCGAAATCCGCTCACCGTGCTGAAGGGAACGGTAAAATTACTTCGGCAGGAAACTGCGGATGAACATGCACTGGAGAGAATGGAGACATATATTACGCGTCTGGAGCAGTATGTGGAGGCTATGAGCAGCATACAGAGACTGGAGCAGATACCAGTGCAGAGAAAGGAAGTAAGATTGTCTGCATTGCGGGATGAGCTGGAGGAGACGGCGGGACTGATTGCTCCTGATGTGGATGTGGAAGTATGTGTCTGTGGTGGGAACATTCTATGCGGGGAGAGCATAGCAATAGATCATGGATTATTCCTGACGGTTGCGGAGAATTTAATCGGGAATGCGGGGCGGTATGCACACAATAAGATAGATGTCTCCATCAGCGTCAGTGAGAACAATTCGGATTGCACAAAATGTATGTTAAGTTTGTCCATAAAAGACGATGGCAGCGGATATCCTGCAAAGCTGATTGAAGAAGGACCGAAACCTTTTGGAAGAATAGAGGAAACTTCGGCACATTTTGGAATGGGATTGTATACAAGCCAGATGTTATGCAAGAAACATGGCGGAACGCTTTTATTAGAAAATGATAGAAACGGAGGAGCGAGAGCGACGGCAGTTTTTGATGTAGAACTTCATATATCATAAAATACTCACACAATCTTGAGGTTTTTTTGAGATTTGCACATTACACTCTTCTTATATCGAAATATAAGGAGAGTGTTTTTATGAATATCAGAGCAAAAGAGTTGTCTAAAATTTATGGCAGTGGTGATAACAGAGTTATTGCGCTGAACAAAGCGGACATGGAGATCCGTTCGGGTGATTTTATTTCCATCATGGGACCGTCGGGCAGCGGCAAAAGCACGTTACTGCATCTGCTGTCGGGACTGGATCACCCCACATCGGGCAGTCTTACCTATGACGGAAAGGACATTTACGGGATGGGAGACAAGGAGTTGTCGGCTTTCAGACGTAAGCGTATCGGATTTATTTTCCAACAGTTTAATTTATTGCCGGTTCTGACGGCGCGGGAAAATATAGCAATGCCTGCTCTGCTTGACGGTAAACAGCCGGATCAGAAGTATTTAGAGGAACTGGCGAAGCTATTGGGAATCAGTGAGAGGCTGACCCATCTGCCGCATGAACTGTCCGGTGGGCAGCAGCAGAGGGTAGCAATTGCCAGAGCGCTTATTGCAAAGCCGGATATTATATTTGCGGATGAACCTACAGGGAATCTGGACAGCAAAAGCGGTGGAGAGGTCATGGAGATGTTGGAGAATATTCGTGTGAAAATGGGTAAGACACTGGTTATCATCACACATGATGACCGGATCGCGCGCAGGGCAGACAGACGGTTTGTGATTATGGACGGCGTGATTACAGAGACATTTGCGCAGAAGTAAAGCAAAGGAAAGGGTGAATAAAATGAAATCATATTTATCTCTTGCGTGGAAGGAATTAAAGGCGCAGAAGGTGACTTCTGTTCTGATTTTACTTGCGGTTATTTTATCGACTATCGCGACCACTGCCGTGGGACAGTCGATCGGGATACTACAATCGATGCGCATAGAACAGGCGGCTGGTTTAAACGGTGACCGCTATGCTTCCTTTCATCAGTTGACAAAAGAACAGAGCGATATACTGCACGGGGATTCGAGGTTAAAGAATGTGGGCAGTCACATAACAGTTGGAACGACTGAATTGGAAAACAGCAGTTTAACTCTTTTTCTGCGGGAATATTATGGGGATGCATTGAAAATCTATCCGTATGTCGGGCAGATCAAGGAAGGACGGCTGCCGGAATCTCAGGGAGAAATCGCACTGTCTGAGGATGCGTTAAAACATATGGGAATTGAAGGAAAGATAGGTGATAAGATCACACTTTCTCTTGATATAAATCTTCTGATTGATGACCAGCCAAGTTATGAATTTACGGCAGATTTTATTCTGACAGGGATTCTTGAAAGTAATTATCTGGGCTATGCAACCGGAATGATGGAGGGCATCGTCGGTGAGGGAACGGCGCAGTCACTGCTTCCTGAACGGTATATGAGTTACTCGACAGATTTTAAGACTGTGAGTACCAAGGAATTTCAATCTGTCGTGGATGATCTGACAAAGAAACTTAATATTGTGGAGCGGCAGGTACAATACAACTGGATTCTGCTGGATGCTCTGGGAATAGAATATCCGGATAAAGAAGGGACGATGGATGCGAACGTCGGGTTTCCCTTTATGATGGCCGCCTGTGTGATGGTGGGTGTGCTGATTCTGCTGGCAGCGGGGCTGGTTATATATAATATTCTGAAAGTGACAGTCATGAAACGGATACGCGAATATGGCACACTGAGGGCAATCGGAGGCGAGAGCAGGCAGCTCTATACGTTAGTCACCACGCAGATCATGCTGATATGTGTCATAGGACTGCCGCTGGGAATACTGCTTGGAGTTCTGTCTGCAAAAGGGATTCTCATAGCGGCGACAGGGCTTCTCAATCCGGATTTGTTCATGGCAGACTCTACACAACAGCTAAATGATATGATTGCCGGAAGCGGCACAGGAGGTATATTGCCAATTTTGCTTAGTGTGGCAGTTACTCTGTTGTTTGCTGTGCTGGCGGCATATCCTTCGGCAGTATATGCGTCCCGTGTTTCGCCCACGGTTGCCATGAGCGGGCAAACAGTGAAGGTAAGGCGGCACAGCCGTAGGGCAAAACAAATCCGGCACTTTGAGGCTTTCTACGCACGCTTAAACTTAAAGCGAAGCCGCGGCAGGACTGCGATTACAATCCTGTCTATTGTGATGAGTATCACGGTTTATGTGGCATTACAGAGTTTCAGCGGTCTGCTGGATGCAAGCAGTGGAGTACAGGCAATGCATACAGGGGATTATTGTGTGACCAATGAAGCAGTTGGGATTACTCCAGAGGAAGTAACGAGATTAAAACAGCACGAATCGGTTATGGAACTGGCGACTTCTAAACTTGCTGTTTATTCATTGGATGAAAATGGTGATATTCCGGTGAGACTGGACTTCAATCTGCAGTCATGGGAGACATTCCAGATAGCGGCTATTGATGAGGCACGGATAGAAAATTATCAAGTTGAGGATGAGCTGACAAAAGAAGACAGGGAAGCAATCCGAAGAGGGGAAGCATGTCTTGTGGTGAATCCGATTCCGTTTTCTTATGAAGGACAGGAAGTGGAGCGCACACAGTTTCAGAGAGGTGATATGATTGAAGTTAACGGACGGAAACTCCGGATAGCGGGTACCACATACCATCCGGTCAGTATAAACAATGATGGTTTTACTAACGGGATACAGATCATAGGAACGAATGAACTATATGATGCACTAACCGGAGAAAGCATGTACAATGAAATATATCCGTTACTTAATGATGATTCTGATTCGGAGGAATTTGAGAAGTGGCTGGATGAATGGTGCAAGGATAATCCGGGGACGCACTGGCTGTCCTATCGGCAGTCGGATGAGCAGATGGCGGAGAGTTTTGAACAGATTCGTCTGCTTAGCTGGGGATTGATCTTATTTATCGGTTTGATAGGAATTCTAAATATTATTAATACGGTCTACACGAATATCCATACCCGCGTAAATGAGATTGGGATGCAGAGAGCGATCGGTATGAGCAGAGGAAGCCTTTATAAGACATTTTTGTGGGAGGGAGCTTACTATGGGCTGATTGCCTCCGGTATTGGTGCAGTGTGCGGATATATCTGCAGTATTTTCGTGGAGGCAGCAGCAAACGACAGTCTACAGCTTAGTGCAGTTCCGCTCGCCGCTATTCTGGAGGCAGCGGCGGTATCTGTTGCGGCATGTCTGATTGCGACCGCCATTCCGCTGCGGGCGATCGGTAAATTAAGTATTGTGGAGTCAATTGAGACGGTAGAATAAAAAAAGAGACGGGCAAGAATATTGTATTCTTACCCGTCTTGTATATGCGCCTAGCGGCGCATGCCTGTTTTCTAATTTGTAGAACCGATCTTCTCGTCATTTACTAAGAAGGAATCGCCGTCTTCTACGATACATACCATTGTTTTACCAGTGTTGAGCTCAATCTCGTTGCCGGCATCGTCATAGTATCTTGTAGCGCCGTAATCGGAAGTCTTTTTCCAATTTACATGAATACCTCTGCCGTTAGTAAAGAACCATCCGTCTCTGGTCGTATCATGGCACTGGAAAGCAAGATATCCTTTCTGGTCACGAACCTCATAGTATGTATTCTGAACCAGAATATTCTTGAATGCTAACTGCTTGCCATTTGCTCTGTCCACGTGAGGACCGTCAGCTTCTCCGGACAAGTGTTGGAATCTGTCATACAAACCTGTCTCTGAGTTGTATACAAAATAGCAGTTCGTTACCGGATAGGTAGGAGACATGTCTATTTTGTCAGCGGCAATGGAGTTACCGTACTGCTCCAGCGTATTAGGCAGATCGGAAGGAGCAAATTTATAATGCTGTTCGTCGGAATAGCCGTCACGGTATTCCAGATCATAGCCAAGCTTATTAATATCTGCCAGAAGACCTTTGGTATCTACATAAGCATTATCGGTGGAATTGTTCGTGTCATTTGCACGCCAGAAGTTGCTGCTGGATAATCCGTCAATATCTTCTGTATCGACACGGTTGATAACTTCATCTATGTAGAAAGGACCGCCAAAGTGAACATAGAATGCATCCCATTCAAAGGACCAATATACATAGTAGTCACGACAGCTTCTTACGTTACCGATTCTGTCATAATCGCTCCAGTCTTGGAACAATGCCATCAATCTGGTAATGCTGCCTTCCACGTTACACTCATACAATACATCTGCATTGGAGATCCCATACTGAGAAGCCGTCTTCGTATTAGGAATCATAACGGTGATCGGTCTTGTGTTGTTTACTTCTTCTGTTACCCATTCGTTGGTAATACGGCTGCGAACCATTCCTTCTTGCGGTGGAAGGTCTTCATCGTTTGTCTCTGTATCTGTCTCTTCCGGCTCTTCTACAACTTGTGGCTCGTCCACGTCATCAATAACTTGTTCGACAACAGGTTCTGCGACTGCTTCCTCTTCTTTTCCACAACCAAATAATAAAAGAGTAGAAGATAAGGCTACAAGACAAAGAACTTGTAATCTTTTCATTTCTAATTCTCTCCTTTGTTTCTTCTTTAAACTTAAAAATACCCAACTGCACCTAGTATATCATAACTAAAAGGGTGAGTCACTAGAAAAAAATTGAAAAAATCCACAAAATGTTAATAAATTATTACAAAAAGTTTGTAACTATGTATAGTCACCTTTTGCGTATTTCGCGATGCTTTGTGGATTGCAATTGCATAATTCTGCCATAGGTTGTAGAATATAAATCAACACTAACAAAGAAGTCTGGAGGGAAACATGAAGAAAGTGATAGTGACCGGCGCGAACGGACAATTAGGGCGCGCTATCAATGGGTTGTATGCGGGTAGTGCGGAATATGAATTAATCAATACAGACGTAGGCGAACTGGATATTACAAATATAGACCGGGTCATGGAATTTGCGCGGGAAATACGTCCCTATGCGATCATCAACTGCGCAGCATATACTGCGGTAGAAGCGTGTGAACAGGAAGAGGATCTTGCATTTCGTATCAATGCGATTGGTCCGAGAAATTTAAGTATTGCCGCTACTGAGACAGGCGCAAAACTGATGCATGTTTCCACGGATTATGTGTTTGACGGCAACGGGAACAGACCATATCTGGAGACCGATCCGGTGGGACCACAGGGAGCATATGGCAGAACCAAACTTGCCGGTGAAAATTTTGTCAGGGAATTTAGTTATAAACACTATATCGTGCGCACCGCATGGCTGTACGGAGATGGCAAGAACTTTGTCAAGACGATGCTGCGGCTGTCGGAGACAAATGATAAAGTCAGAGTGGTTAAAGATCAGGTGGGTTCGCCGACGAGTGCGGCTGAACTGGCGAAAGCCATTGCTTATCTGCTTCCTACTGAGAACTATGGGCTTTTTCACGGAACCTGTGAGGGTGACTGCAGCTGGGCTCAGTTTACGGAAGAGATATTCAGGCTGGCGGGTAAGAGCACGGTAGTGGAGCCGATTACTTCGGAAGAATACGGTGCGGCAGTAAAGCGTCCTGCATATTCGATCTTAGAGAATTATATGCTGAAGATGACCACTGATTTTATGTTTGCCGATTGGCACGATGCCATTGCAGAATACTTAAAGACGGTATAATATGCTTTACACAAATTTAATTTTATGAGAAAATAACCCATATAACAGTGAGAAAGGAATATATTTTGATATGCAGAAAATAGCGTTGGTTACAGGTATTACAGGACAGGATGGCTCGTATTTGGCGGAGTTTTTGTTGGAGAAGGGATATGAAGTGCACGGTCTGATACGCAGACACAGTATTTCCAATACCGCCAGAATAGATCATCTGATTAATTCTGAATATAATAAAGTAAAATTCTTTTTACATTTTGCGGATACGACGGACTCCAGTAATCTGATGCGGCTGATCGCAGAGATCCGTCCGACTGAGGTGTACAATCTGGCGGCACAGTCGCATGTAGGTGTGTCCTTTGAGGTGCCGGAGTATACGGCGGAAGCGACCGGTGTAAGCACATTAAAACTGCTTGAAGCAATCCGCGTTAATGGCGGAACATGCAGATTCTATCAGGCATCAACTTCCGAGCTGTTTGGCGGTATTCCGGAGACGGCGCCGCAGAGTGAGAAGACGCCTTTTTATCCGAAGAGCCCTTACGGAGCGGCGAAATTATATTCTTATTGGATTACGGTAAATTACAGAGAGTCCTATAATATGTATGCCTGCAACGGTATCCTGTTTAATCATGAGTCACCGAGACGCGGCGAGAATTTTGTTACAAGGAAGATTACTCTGGCAATCGCAAATATTATTGCAGGCAAGCAGGACAAGCTGTCTCTGGGTAATATGAATGCAAAGCGCGACTGGGGATTTGCGGGTGACTATGTCAAAGGAATGTGGCTCATGTTACAGCAGGATACACCGAGCGATTATGTGCTTGCAACCAATGAGACGCATACAGTCAGGGAATTTGTTGAAGCGGCATTTGATGAACTCGGTATCAAGATTCGCTGGGAGGGAACCGGCGTCGCTGAGAAGGGTTATAACGCGGCAGACGGCAGATTACTTGTTGATGTTAATCCGGAATTCTATCGTCCGGCGGAAGTTGAGTTCTTATGGGGTAACTGTGAGAAGGCTGAAAAAGAGCTGGGATGGAAGAGAGATGTGGACTTCAAGGCATTAGTAGCCATGATGATGGATTCTGATCTTAAGGAGATTGCAGGCTTAAGCTGTGAGGAATATAAGCAGAAGAATCAGTAAATAAGAGAAAGGCATGGATATCTATGCTGTCAGTGATAGTCATATGGATCTACATGTTTCTCACTACGTTTCCTATCGGATATGGGGTCGTGTGTGCAGTCACGCGGGGAATGCCGTACCGGGTTAAGCACATAGATTCTTATCTGATATGTGGTCTGGCAGGGGCTGCGGTATATGCGCAGGCTGTCAGTCTGATCGGTCCTGTCGGACTGGCTGCTAACCTGTTTCTGTGCGCGGCGGATCTGATTATTATATGGGTCTGCAGACGGACGCTTGGAGACATGCTGCGGGAAGCGTGGTGCAATATACGGGAAAATCGATTAGGAGAAAGAGGGAGGATGTTTATCATACTATTCCTCTTTTTACTATTTGCATATGGTGCTTCGCGGGGTATTATTCATTATGATACAAGCCTGTACCATGCCCAGAGTATCAGATGGATTGAGGAATACGGTGTCGTAAAGGGATTGGGCAATCTGCATTGCAGACTGGCATACAACAGCTCTTCTTTCGCATTGTCAGCGTTATACAGCATGGCGTTTATGGGCGGACAGTCCTATCACTGTGCAGCCGGATGGCTGGCTTTTCTTCTGGCTAAAGTATGTATGGAGATTGGGGCCTCATTAAGATGCGGAAGACTGAGAACGAGTGATTTTGCGAGGGTGATGGGAATTTATTATCTGGTCATTATTTATGACGAGATGGTTTCGCCGGCGTCTGATTATTTTATGGTACTATTTGCCTTTTATATTATTATCCGATGGCTTGAGCTGTCGGAGGATAAGGTCGAAGAGATATTTCCTTATGCAATGCTCTGTGTACTTGGAGTTTTTCTGATGACGGTAAAACTCTCGGCAGCGCTTATTCTGCTGTTGGTCATTTATCCTGCGTATCAATTACTGCGGCAGAAGCGGTGGAGAGAGATTGCGGCATATCTTGTGTTGGGAATCATGACGGCATTGCCTTATTTCATAAGAAATGTATTACTGTCCGGATGGCTGGTCTATCCTTTTACGCAGATTGATCTGTTTGATGTGGTCTGGAAAATACCTAAGGGTGTGGCGGATTATGACGCAAAAGAGATTCAAGTCTGGGGCAGAGGGTATACTGATGTAAACCGGTATGATATTTCCATGAAAGAGTGGATTGGCGAATGGTTCCGTTCTCTGGCGGGAAGTGATAAGCTGTTTGTGATCGCGGCGGTGGCGGCGGTGAGTATTCTGCTTGTATACGGTATCGGTATGTTGTGCAGACTATGGAAAGGACAAGGGAATATTCTGCTGGCGCAGATAACCGTGGCAGGATCTTTCATTTTCTGGCTGTGTACATCTCCGTTAATGCGTTACGGATGTGTCTATGTGTATCTGGTTCCGGCGGTGATTCTGGGCGGTATGTATGATGGCTTATTATGCGTATTGGAACAAGAAGCAGATCAGACTAAGAAACGGCAGATGGAGAAAAGCGGCAGGACAGCACATAGAACTAAGATAGGTCTGGAAACACTTAAATGGACCGGTATTGCAGCGGTATCACTTCTACTGCTCTATAAGTGCGTGGCACTGGGCGGGGAGATTACCGCATCCTTTGTGAATGATTACTGGATTGCCCAAAAAGATTACGAGAACTATGAGACACAGGCTTACCGGATAGAAGGGGTAGATTTCTATTATCCGGTGGAGGGGGATCAGGTGGGATATGAGAGTTTTCCGTCAGCCCCGACGAAAGTGGAATTGAAATTTTTGGGAGAGAATATGGAAGCCGGATTTGCAGCCGGGAAATAAATATATAGAGAAGGCACAGAAGCCTCAGAAATGGAGAGAAGATATGGAAATGAACAAGACAGACAAAATCTATGTAGCAGGACACAGGGGGCTGGTGGGCAGTGCCATTGTAAGAAATTTGGAGTCGAAGGGGTATCATAATATTATCGGCAGGACTCACAGGGAACTGGATCTTACAAGCCAACAGGCAGTCAGGGACTTTTTTGAGGCAGAGAAACCGGATGTGGTGGTGCTGGCTGCGGCAAAAGTAGGAGGTATCAACGCCAATAATACGACACCGGCGGAATTTGCTTATGAAAATATGCAGATTCAGTGTAATGTGATCAAATGCTGTCATGATTACAAAGTGAAGAAATTACTGTTTTTGGGAAGCACATGTATTTATCCGAGAATGGCGCCTCAGCCGATACCGGAAGATGCGCTTCTGACAGGAGCTCTTGAAGAGACAAACGAGGCGTATGCGATTGCTAAGATTTCAGGACTTGAGATGTGTAAATTCTTTAAGAGACAGTATGGGGATGATTTTATCAGCTGTATGCCGACAAATCTTTACGGTCCATATGATAATTATGATCTTCAGGGCTCGCATGTTATGCCGGCGATGATCCGGAAGTTCCATGAAGCGAAGGTGAGCGGCGCTCCTACGGTAGAGTTATGGGGAACCGGTACACCGCTCAGAGAGTTTCTGTATGTGGATGATATGGCTGACGCCTGCGTGTTCCTGCTTGAGAATTATAGCGGTGAGCAGCATGTGAACGTCGGAACCGGTAAAGAGGTTACGATCAAAGAACTTGCGGAGACAGTACAGAAAGTAGTCGGGTATCAGGGCGAGATCGTATGGAACCGGGATATGCCGGACGGTACCCCTCGTAAGCTGACAGATGTGACAAAACTTCATGGTCTGGGATGGAAACACACAGTGGAGCTGGAGGAGGGAGTACAGCTTGCCTATGATTGGTTTAAGGAAAACGTAGATTCCGCAAGAATGTAGGCGATAACTTACAATGTACATAATGCCAGTTGTTTGGTATTATGTATATATGCAATACAACTACACGATTAAAATGGTGCGCAGAAAGGAGTAAAAAGGGAATGATACAAGATAATATAATGTCCGGTCGGCAACTGGAACAGGAAATCTCCGAGTTTATGTTAGAATTGGGCATACCTGCGCACTTACGGGGCTATCAGTACTTAAGAAGTGCCGTAGAAATGTGTACGGAAGACATGGAACTGGTAGGTAGTGTCACTAAGCTGCTTTATCCGGATCTGGCTAAGTTATATCATACGACAGATCAAAAGATCGAACGGGCGATCAGAAATGCGATAGAGGTATCGTGGGAGCGGGGCAACGGTGAGTTGTTTGAGCAGCTATTCGGCTACTGTAACTCGCCGGAGTACAGCAGACCTACAAATAGTGAGTATATTGCAACAGTGGCGGATTATATCAGGCTGAAATACGGACTGATATAGTCGTCAGGGAAAGGAAGAGAGACGTCTCTTCCTTTTTTTGTTTATCTATGCTAAAATATGAGCATATATGTGAAAGGCACGGTAAGCAGAATGAAATTGCTCAGTGTTATAGTACCATGTTATAACGAAGAAGAAAATATCAGGGATTTTTATGATGAGCTTTTTAAGAACACTTCTTTTTTTGAGAAGAAAGAGATAGAAGTGGAACTGATTTATATTGATGATGGTTCTAAAGATCATACAGTAGAAGAAATCAGGAAACTGCATGGAGAAGACGGCAGAGTGCATATGGTTTCTTTTTCCAGAAACTTCGGCAAAGAAGCGGCGATTTATGCAGGGCTGCAGAAATCCAAAGGCGATCTGGTCGTACTGATGGATGCCGATCTTCAGGATCCGCCATCACTTTTACCGGATATGTATGAGTATATTGAACAGGGGTATGACTCCGTGGCTACGAGGCGTGTTACGCGAAAAGGAGAACCCCCGGTCAGATCATTTTTTGCCAGAATGTTCTATCGGATCATGAACAGGATATCTAAGACAGAGATTGTGGATGGTGCGAGAGATTACCGCCTGATGACAAGGCAGGTAGTGGATGCGATTCTCGCAATGGCGGAATACAACCGGTTTACAAAGGGTATCTTCGGCTGGGTAGGATATGAGACGAAATGGCTGGAGTATGAGAACATTGAACGTAAGAAGGGCGAGACGAAATGGTCTTTCTGGAAATTGTTTGCCTATTCGCTGGAAGGCATTACCGCTTTTTCTACAATGCCGCTTACGGTGGCTGCGGTGATGGGGGCTCTGTTCTGTGTGATGGCGTTTATTCTGATTATTGTGATTATTGTAAAGACGCTTATTTTCGGTGATCCGACTTCTGGCTGGCCTTCTATGGTGTGTATCATCCTGTTAGTCAGCGGCGTGCAGTTATTTTGTCTTGGTATAGTGGGGCAGTATTTGTCCAAGACTTATATGGAAGTGAAGAAAAGACCTATTTACCTTGTGAAAGAGGATATTTAATAAAGGTAAGATTTAAAAAGAGGGCATTTCAATGAGTGAAACGGTCAGCATTATAGTGCCGGTGTATCGTGCTAAACTGTATATTGCAGAGACGATCGCAATGGTAAAAAAGCAGACCTATCCGGACTGGGAGCTTCTGCTGATAGAAGACTGTTCGCCGGATGACAGCGCGGCGGTTATCAGGAAAATGCTTGCGGAGTATGGATTTTCTAATGTCCGTGCGGAGGATCAAGACGCGGAAAATGCAAAACAGGGAAACCTCTCTCCGGATGGATGGCAAAATATCCGGTCTATAGAAGAATATCAGGATATTTCGGGGCGGCGGATTCTGCTGGTGTGCAAAGAGAAGAATGAAGGTGCAGCTGCCGCGCGTAATACGGGACTTGATATGGCACAGGGCAGGTATATAGCGTTTCTTGATGCGGATGATGTATGGTATGCAGAGAAATTAGAGAAAGAAATACGCTTTATGAGGGACAAGCAGGCAGGATTTGTGTTTGCGGCTTATGAGTTTGGAGATGAGCAGGCACAGCCTACCGGCAAGGTGGTGCATGTTCCTGAAGAGCTTACTTATAGACAGGCGCTGTCGCGGACAGTGATCTTTACAACAACAGTTCTGTTTGACCGGAATATCATTCCGGCAGACTTGATGAAGATGCCTGATGTAGCCAGTGAAGATACGGCGACATGGTGGCAGATATTAAGGGCGGGTTACCGGGCTTATGGGTTGAATGAAGTGCTCGCCATCTATCGCAGACCGGCGAAGTCCTTATCGTCAAATAAATTCGCAGCAGTCAAGCGCATATGGAATCTGTATCGCAGACAGGAAAACTTATCTGTGACTGCTGCTGTGCGTTATTTCATTTTATGGGCGTATAGGGCTACCGTGAGGCGGCTGTAGCTAAAGAGGTGTGACTATGAAACGGATAGAATCCTTAAAAAGACTTATCATATTGCAGTTATCTTTTATTGGATTGCTTATTCATACGGCGATTTATGCTTATTTCTGGTTTGAGGATTATTATCCGTATCTGCGATTTCATGGCAAGGCGAATTTCTTTCGTAACGGTCATCTCTTAATTATTCTGATTTATTTTGTACTGCTGTTCTTTTTTGCCAGCACTTACGGCGTCCTGAAGATTGGATATTTGAAGCCGGTTGATGTATTTATATCAGAATTTTTTTCACTGTTGTTTGTAAATGTAATTTCTTATTTTCAGATATCGCTGATGGCGAACTGGGTCGTTCAGGTGAGACCGATTGCGGTGATGATGCTCATACAGACACTCGTTTCGATTGTGTGGGTGTTTGTGTGCAATACATGTTATTTCAGGGCATTTCCGCCGAGGGCGATTCTAATCATCCACGGTGAACGCTCCATTGACGATATCGTGTCAAAGTTTGAGTCGCGTAAGGAAAAATATAAAATTGGCAAAACTATGAATATCTCGGCGGGAATAGAAGCTGTCAAAAAGGAAATTCTGGGGGACTACGGGGCAGTGGTATTGTGGGATATTCCTGTTGCTGACAGGAATTATCTGCTGAAATACTGCTATAGCCGTTCAATCCGCGTCTATATGATGCCTAAGATATCGGATGTTCTGGTAAAAGGAGCGGATCAGCTTCAACTGTTTGACACACCCTTGTATCTGACTAGGGAGTACGCACTTAAGATAGAACAGAGGCTTGCCAAGAGGGTGATCGATCTGATCTGTTCGATTTTGCTTTTGGTGATAGCATCTCCTTTTATGCTGATTACCGCGATTGTGATCAAAGCATATGACGGAGGACCTGTTTTCTATAAACAGGTCAGATGTACGATAGAACGCAGGGAATTCTATATTTTGAAATTCAGAAGCATGAAAGTAGATGCGGAGAAGGATGGTGTGGCGAGGCTGGCAGCCAAGAATGATTCGCGTATCACGCCTGTAGGAAAGTTTATCCGTGCGACAAGAATCGATGAACTTCCCCAGCTGCTGAATATACTGCGAGGAGATATGTCCTTCATCGGACCCAGACCGGAGAGGCCGGAGATCATAGAACAGTATTTGGAAGAAATGCCGGAATTTGCTTTTCGTATGAAAGTCAAAGCAGGTCTCGCGGGATATGCGCAGGTGTACGGCAAGTATAACACGACACCTTATGATAAGCTGAAACTGGATCTGACTTATATCGAACAGTATTCGGTGTGGCTGGATTTAAAACTGATGCTCCTGACACTCAAAATCCTTATTAAGCCGGAGAGTACAGAAGGTGTAGACAGTACGCAGACTACGGCTATACGAAAGAAGTAGAAGTGAAAACGCAGGCAGGGAGACAATTATGCAGGAAATCAGATATGCCGATTCAGGCATGGATATGAAAAAATTAGGGATTTGTTTTATGCGTAAATGCTGGATCGTGCTTGCGGCGGCGGTGATCGGGGCGGTTCTTGGATGTGTAATTTACACGATAGTGCACACAGTGCCGGAATCGGAACGGGAATATCAGGCGGTATCCAAGATTTATCTGGATTTCGCGGCGGACGAGACAGGAGAGGTCTATCAGGCGTATAACGGCTACACTTGGAATGATCTGATGGTGACGGACCCGATTCTCGATGTGACTATGGAATATCTTCCCGAAGACTATACGCGGGAAGAGGTTGCGGCGGCAACAAAGGCGGAAATACTGTCTGACTTAAGACTGTTGACTATTACCATAACGACTCACAGTGTGGACAGATGCACTGCAATTATGCAGGCGACGGAGAAGTCGCTTGTGAAACAGGGCAGCATCGCCAAAGAATTTAAGAATATTACAGTGATACAGACTACGGAAGCAGGACTCGTGACGGCGGATAACCGGACGGTTCAGGCGGCGCTTATCGGATTAGTGGCAGCGGCAGCGCTGACATTATTCGGTATGCTGTTCTATTATATGCTGGACGACCGTATTCTTCTGGCGGTCGATCTGAAAATTGTGACAGATGCGTCATTTATCGGTTATGCCGGTGCGGGAGAAAGACTGGACAGAGAGTACAATGATAATCTGTCGTATCTTCAGGAGCAGATGGGTGTGATCAGTATCTTTCCTGTAGTGCAGAAAGCAGTGGCACAAAAAGGTGAGGGAAACGATAAAGATATGTCGATCACACAGGAGAAATGGAAGGAATTGTGTGATGCAGACGGTGTTGTAATCATGGTAGAGTATGGTAAAGTACATGCGGCTTATCTTGCTTATATGTTGGATCAGCTTAAGCTTAGGAAATGCTGGACAGCTGGAATTGCAATAACCGGTGCGGACGAGAAATTCCTGAACAGATATTACGGGCGTGCGATTGGCAGAGGATAGAGCGTGATGAGTGAAGCTATGAAAATACAGCTCTTGGTATCGGCGGTGGACAAGGATATTGCCGCGCTGATAAAACAAATGCATATACACACTGATGCGGTGATCGTGAATCAATGCGATCGGTACGGATATGAGGAAATCAAGGATTCCGGCTGTAAAGTGCAGACATTTTATATGCCGGAGCGCGGTGTCGGGTTAAGCCGCAATACCGCGCTTCTGCATGCGGGCGGAGATGTATGCGTCTTTTCGGATGAGGATATTGTATTGTCAGAGGATTATGAGACACAGATCAGGAAAGCGTATGAGGAATTACCTGACGCAGATATGATTCTTGTCAACGTGAAAGTGGCTCCTTCCAGACGTACCTACTGGAACGAAGATATTCACCGGATTAATTACCGCAATTACGGTCGGTATCCGGCGTACAGTATTACAGTGAAGCGTGATGCACTGCTGCGTGCCAATGTACACTATTCCCTGCTTTTTGGCGGAGGGGCTAAGTACAGCAACGGGGAGGACAGTCTTTTCTTAAAAGATTGTCTGAAGGCAGGCTTAAAGATATATTCCCATACGGTATGTATCGGGGAGGAAATTGAGAGAGAGTCCACTTGGTTCAGCGGATATCATGAGAAATTTTTCAGAGACCGGGGAGTCTTGTATCATTATTTGTACGGGTGGCTGGCGTTACCGTTGGCGTTCCGTTTTCTGTGGGTGCACAGAGGGGAAATGTGCCGGGAGATTCCTCTTAAGCAGGCGTATTTATGGATGAAGGACGGAGTACGCGAGGCAAAAGGATAACGGCGTAAAGTAGAAAGCAGGGAGCAGGGTATGACCTTCAGTATCATCGTAGTGTGCCTGAATGCGGGGGAGAAACTGCGGGAGACGATTGACAGCATCCATAATCAGACGGAAAATGATTATGAGATTATTATAAAAGACGGTGGTTCTACCGATGAGACCACGGTGAGATATATCGAAGAAAATTTGACGGGGGAGGCTGCACCTAAGGGGCAGATCAGGTTTTTTACTGAGAAAGATACCGGTATTTATGATGCCATGAATCAAGCGGTACAGCATGTTCAGGGAGAATATGTTCTTTTCATGAATTGTGGGGACGGCTTCTATGATGAGCATGTGCTTGAGCGGGTCAAAGAGCAGATCGGACAGACCGGAAAGAAACACCGGATGCCGGAAACGCAGGATTCGCAGACAATGCCGCAGTATATCTTTTATGGGAATATCTATGAGCAGCAGACGGATACACTGGTACAGTCTAATCCGGTCATTGACGATTTTGCATGTTACCGCAATGTGCCTTGCCATCAGGCATGTTTCTATGATGCCGGACTACTGCGTAAGAAAGCTTTTGACACTGCTTATGTGGTGCGCGCTGATTATGAACATTTTCTGTGGTGCTATTATACAGCTCATGCAGAAATGGTATATATGCCTGTCACTGTGGCGCTCTATGAGGGCGGAGGATTTTCTGAGACGCGGGCGAATGAAAAAAGATCGCGGCATGAGCATAGAAAGATCGTAGGTGAATATATGCCGGCTTCTAAGGTATGCAAATACCGTCTGATCATGGCGCTGACACTTGCGCCTCTCAGAACATGGATTGCGAGAAATCCGGTTACGGCGGGAGTTTATCAGACTATTAAGCGAAGACTGATTTATAGCAAAAGATCTGCATAACAATTTAAAATACAACGGAGGGAAGAGACATGAAAGTACTATGGGTATGCAACATTATGCTTCCTACAATCGCCAGACAGCTTGGGGCTTCCTACAGCAGCAGGGAAGGGTGGCTGAGCGGGCTGTTAGAGCGCGTTGTACAGGAGCAGGGATGGAACCGCATTGAATTGGGAATTGCTTTTCCGGTGGATGAGGAGATGGGAAATTTCCATCGTTCGATGCAGCTTGGCGAAAGTACATCCTGTCCATGTTATGGATTTGTGGAGAATTTAGATACTCCTGAAATATATGATAGCAGCTTGGAACAGCGTTTTAGTGAGATATTGGAGGATTTTAAGCCGGATATTCTGCATGTGTTCGGCACGGAGTTCCCACATACGCTTGCGTGTATCAAAACTTTCGGACGTCCTGAAAGGACTCTGGTGGGAATACAGGGTGTGTGCACTGCCATTGCGGAAGAGTATATGGCGGATCTGCCCATGAAGGTGCAAAGACAGGTGACTCTGCGTGACAGAATCAGACAGGATAGTCTCAGGCAGCAGCAGAAGAAGTTTAAGAAGCGCGGTGAGAATGAGAAAAAGGCTCTGCTTCTGACCGCAAATATTGCTGGCAGAACGGATTTTGATCTGGCTCAGGCGAATAAGATTAATCCGGAGGCAAAATACTATTATTTGAATGAAACACTGCGGGAAATCTTTTATCATGACAGGTGGAAGAGAACGGCGTGCAGACCTTACAGCATTTTCTTAAGTCAGGGTGATTATCCGCTCAAAGGATTTCACTATCTGTTAAGAGCGTTGCCGAAGGTGTTGGAGCAGTTTCCTGATGTACATGTCTATGTGGCGGGCAATAATATTATTGAGAACGGTACTTTTCAGGACAGGCTCAAATTATCGGCGTACGGTAAATATCTCAGAAAATTAATCAAAGAGAATCGTCTTGATGATAAGATTACGATGTTAGGCAAATTGACCGCAGAAGGGATGAAGGAGCAGTATTTACAGAGTCATCTTTTTGTGCTGCCGTCGGCGTTGGAGAATTCACCTAATTCGCTGGGAGAGGCTATGCTGCTCGGTGTGCCCTGTGTAGCGGCAGATGTAGGCGGAGTACATAACCTGTTGACAGACGGTGGTGACGGTATGCTGTATCCGGCAGGAGATGTGGAGGCACTGGCAGAAAGGATCATTGAAATCTTTACAAAGGAAGCCATTGTGGAGCGTTTCTCGGACAATGCCAGAAAACACGCGAGAGTGAATCATGATGCGGATCAGAATTATTACCGCCTGATACATATTTATCGGGAGATGTTGTCATGACCTTTACGTTTGTGTCTAATTACATTAATCATCATCAGATTCCGTTATGTGATGCGCTCTATCGGAAACTGGGGGAAGATTATACGTTTATACAGACTATGCCGATGGAACAAGAGCGTCTCGCCATGGGATGGGGCGTGGATATGAGTAAGCTGCCCTATGTGCAGTGTCTGTATGAGGCAGAGTATGACTGTTTAAAAAAGATAGCCGAGAGTGATGTGGTTATGTTTGGCTGGACGGGCAGGGAGGATCTTGCCGCATCCAGACTTGCCACGGGGAAGACTACTATCCGCGTAAGCGAGCGTCTGTATAGGGAAGGGCAGTGGAAAGCGGTTTCACCGCGGGGGCTTGTGGCAAAATACGGGGAACACATCAAATACCGTAAGCAGAATGTATGTCTGCTGTGTGCCGGTGCCTATACGGCATCGGATTTTCATCTGATAGGCGCATATCCTGATAAGATGTTTAAGTGGGGATATTTTACGAAACTGCGCACTTACAGCGATGAGCAGTTTGAGGCTATGAAGCCGCAGGATGGTGCGCTTCATATTGCGTGGGCGGGGAGATTTATTCCGCTGAAGCATCCCGAATATGTGGTGCGGCTTGCGAAGACACTGCGTGAGAAAGGATATGATTTTTATATCCATATGATGGGCGACGGGGAATTGGAGCCAATGATCCGGCATGATGTGGAAAGTTCGGGATTGTCACGGTATTTTCGGCTGTACGGATACGCGGCGCCGGAGCAGGTGCGTGACGTGATGGAGAAGTGCCACATTCATCTTTTTACAAGTAACTATCTGGAAGGCTGGGGAGCTGTGGTCAATGAAGGAATGAACAGCGGATGCGTGGAAGTGGTCAATGCGCAGGTGGGTGCGGCGCCGTACCTGATCAGGCACGGGGTAAACGGTCTTGTCTATCCGAAAGACAGCTACGAAAAGATGGAAGATATTGTGTTAGAACTTTTTGCCGACTGGCCAAAATATAAGCAATTGGGACGTGCCGCCTATGAAACAATCCGTGACACTTGGAATGCGGAGAATGCGGCGCAGGAGCTTCTGCGGTTTTCCAAAGAGTTATTACAGGGCAGGATCATACCTGCACAGGCGGGACCTTTGAGCACAGCACTGCCTGTCAGACCGGGGAAGATGTATCAGGCAATGATGGATGATGTGAAAGAGTAGCGATGCAAAAAGGACAAGGAAAGGGCTCACGGGAAACTTGGAAAGGAACGGATATGGCTGAGAAGATCAGTGTGATCGTACCGGTATACAATTCCATAGATTGTCTGGAAAAATGCGTGAAGTCCATCTGTGAACAGACATATACGAATCTGGAAATCCTCTTGATCGACGACGGCTCGACAGACGGCACGGATCGGCTGTGCGAGAGGCTTGCTTTGGAGGATTACCGTATACGGACTTATCATAAGAAAAACGGAGGCGCATCCTCGGCGCGTAACATCGGAATCAAACTGGCGTCGGGAGAATATTTTGGTTTCGTGGACAGTGACGATTATATTGAGCCGGACATGTATGAGTTGATGATTGAAGCTGTCCGGGAGAAGAAGGTGCCCATGGTCCAGATTTCCAGAGATGAGGTAGATGAGGAGGGCGGACGCCTGCCGGACGTCTGTGTACCGCCGGACGAAACTTGGTTTTGCCAGACGGAGACCTTCCTGAAGGAGCTCTTACTGCATAAGGGCGATTGCTCTTTCTGTACGAAACTGGTAAGGCGTGATCTATTTGAGAAACACAGATTTCCGGAGGGAGTGCTGAACGAGGATTTTAGTCTGTTGGTGGAAATGTTTCAGGAGATAGACGGTGTTGTGATTCTGCCAAAACAGTGTTATCATGTGGTGTGCCGCAGCCAGAGTACTACCCGAAGCAAAACGCAGGACAGTTTCTCGCGTGTCTTTCTGGATATCGTGGATAATGCTGACAGAATGCAGGCGTTGGTGGATCAGAAGTATCCCGGTCTGCATGCTTATGCGATACGTTTTAATTTATACCAGAGGCTGGATTACTTACTGCATGTGCCGATTTCACAGATGACGAAGAACAATGATTTTTATTGTAAAGTAAAAGCATATCTGAGAGAACATGTATGCGACAGTATTATAAATCCTTATCTGACGGGGAAAAATAAGGTATATCTGCTGCTTCTGACGACAGCGCCTAAGACGGTCAGAAAAGTTCATGCGCGTAAAATGGCGGCAAGAGAAAGTCATGGTTAAAGCAATGCATACAGAGAAAATGACCAGAAAATATCTCATAGCGTTCTTGATCATATGGGTGGTGCAGATGGCGGCCGCCTTTTATTTCTGTGCACAAAAACAAGGATTTCACGAAGACGAATATTATACTTATTACTCTACTGCACGCACCAACGGTTTCTATGTGGAGGACGGACAGTGGATGGACAGGGAAACTTACTGGAATGAGTTTGTGGTGCTTCCCGACCAGCGTTTTCAATATGGACTGGTCAGGCTGGTGCAGTCATGGGACGTGCATCCGCCGATGTATTACTGGGCGTTCCACACGGCGGCTTCGTTGGTGCCGAATGTGTTCTCAAAGTGGATCGGGCTGTCTGTAAATCTGTTTTTTCACGGAATTAATATCATATTACTGACATATTTGTCATATTTAATCAGCAGACGCGATATAAAACTCTCGCTTTTTGTATCGCTGTTCTATGGGATTACTCCTGCCGCCATGAGCGGAGTTGTGTTTATCAGAATGTATGAAATGTTGACAATGATGGTGCTGCTGTGCGCGATCCTGCATGTGCGGGCGGCGGAGGCGGATGAAAAGAAGCTGTCTGTGAGAAAATGTCTCGTTCCGATGGTGGTGGTGACATACGTCGGATTTCTGACACAGTACTATTATTTTATTTTTTTGTTTTATATTGCGATCGCCTTTGGCGTGTGGCTTCTGTGGAGAGACCGGAATTTATGGAACTGTATACGATACGGAGCGGCACAGGGCGCCTCGCTGCTGCTTGCCTATCTGACATATCCTTCCTGTCTCGGACAGATGTTTCGTGGGCAGAGGGGTGCACAGGCAACGGAAAATTTTTTCAATATTTCTAATACGTTAGAGAGGTTCTGTTTTTTTGGGGAACTGATGAACCGGTATGCGTTCGGCCATTTGTTTTTTGCAGGTCTTCTTGTGATTTTGCTATTTGCTGTAACAATACGCAGGAAGAGTGAGCGTATTGCGAAAAAAGGTACGCGGCAAAGCTTACAGGCTCATTGGGAGCGAAATGACACATGCACGAGGGCGGGATTTAAAATGCTTACTTTTGCGGCGGCTGGTTATTTTCTGACGGTCTCTAAGACGGCGCTTCTTCTTGGGGCGACTTCTAACCGCTATCAGCTTCCGATTTATGGGATTGCCGTGCTTCTGCTTTTTGTGGGAATCCGGACGCTGTGGCGGAGGGCGGTACGGCTATCTGCTGTGCCGGAATGCCAAAAATCCGACATTTTTGCATGGATTGTCAAGCATAGGAAGTATGCGGGATATGCAGTCATGGCGTTGTGCCTGATGACGGTATCGGCATCGCTTCACTTTGATGGGGTGATATTCCTGTATCCCGAAGATCAAGAGCAGACAGCATTTGCAAAGAAGTGTGCAGAGGAAGATATTCCTGTTGTCTATCTGTATCAGAAAGGGGAGGAATGGTGCATATGGGATGTGGCGAACGAACTGTTTGCTTATCCGGAGGTATATTTTATAGATGCACAGAGGGGAGTGCAGGCGCAGGGTGAAGCATTCATCACTGACGAGAAAATACGAAATGCGGATGCAATGGTCGTATATATTGCAAAAGGAGCGGACAGCGATGAGCAGACGATGGGGATTGCCGGCAGCAATGAACGGGGAATAGACAGCGTTCAGTGCATGTTCTCTGAAAAGTATTGCAACGTGTACTATTTCTTTGATGAATAAGGATGATTGCAAACAAGTTTTTCCTATGATATACTAATGGACGGTGTATAAGTTTATATTTTGATGCGGAGGAGAACTCATGTTAAATAATAAAACGATTCTGGTAACCGGGGGAACGGGCTCTTTTGGAAAGTGTTTTGCCAGATATGTGTTGACTCATTATGAACCTAAGAAGATTATCGTCTATTCCAGAGATGAATTTAAACAGTGGATGATGGCGGATGAATTTAAAGAATACGAAAACAAGCTCCGCTTTTTTATCGGAGATGTGAGG
Source organism: uncultured Lachnospiraceae bacterium (assembly GCA_947179245.1). GTDB lineage: Bacteria > Bacillota > Clostridia > Lachnospirales > Lachnospiraceae > UBA3282. Next base: position 28,775 of record CAMXBD010000001.1, read on the forward strand.
GACGTGGACCGTCTTAAGAGAGCCTGTGAAGGTGTGGACTATATTATCCATGCGGCGGCGTTAAAGCAGGTGCCTGCATGTGAATATAATCCCAATGAGGCGATCAAGACGAATATCCATGGAGCCATGAATGTGATTGATGCGGCATTAGACTGCGGTGTGAGCCGGGTAGTGGCGTTGTCTACTGATAAAGCGGTTAATCCGGTTAACCTCTACGGCGGTACAAAACTCGTGTCGGACAAGCTGTTTGTTGCGGCGAATGCCTATGCGGGTGCAAAAGATATCAACTTTTCCATTGTGCGGTACGGAAACGTGGCAGGCAGCCGTGGCTCTGTTATTCCTGTATTCCGCAAGGTGATCGAGGAAGGCAAAACTGAGCTGCCGGTGACGGATGTCAGAATGACAAGATTCTGGATTAGTCTGACACAGGGTGTGGAGCTGGTGATCAAGGCACTTGCGGAAGCGAAGGGCGGAGAAACTTTTATCAGCAAGATCCCTTCCTTCAAAGTTACCGATCTGGCGGAGGCGATGCTGCCGGGATGCACGATCAGGGAGACGGGTATCAGACCCGGTGAGAAACTACATGAGATCATGGTGACTACTGAGGATTCCCACACCACTTATGAGTATGATAAACATTTCATTGTATATCCGCAGATGACGTGGAATGACAGGCAGCAGCCTGATTTAAGCGGTAAAAAAGTGGAAGAAGGCTTTTCATACAGTTCGGGCACCAACACAGAGTGGCTGTCGGTGGAGGACATCAGAAGATTGCTTAAGGATGTAGAGCCGGCAAAGTGATAGGATGTGTGCTGGCATAGAGGAAGTTTAAGAGGGGACATGTATGTTGAGTGCATGTCCTTTATGGTTTGTATAGCATATTATGCGACGAAAAGGGACATGCGGGGAGAGAAAGATATGAACCAGTCTGCGATAAGTAAACCTGCCATTGAAGGCGGTATTCCGGTAAGAGAGACGAAAATATATTACGGGCATCAGTATATAGATGATGCGGATGTTCAGGCGGTGGTGGAGGTCTTAAAGTACGGTGATTTAACGTGCGGACCAAAGATCAAAGAGCTTGAGGATAAATTATGCGCAGTGACCGGGGCAAAATATGCGGTCGTGTGTAGTAACGGCACGGCAGCGCTCCATATGGCGGCGCTTGCAGCGGGAGTAGGGGAAGGTGACGAAGTAATCACTACGCCGATCACCTTTGCGGCATCTGCCAACTGTGCTCTTTATTGTGGCGCCAGACCGGTATTTGCAGATATTGATCCGGAGACATATAATATCGACCCGCAGAAAATAGAAGAAGCGGTAACGGAGAATACCAAGGCTGTAGTTGTGGTAGATTACACAGGACAATCCGTGGATCTGGAACCGATTCAGAAGATTTGTAAAGAACATAATCTGGTATTGATTGAGGATGGAGCCCATGTGATCGGGACAAAGTATCAAGGCAAAGGGAACGGTTCAATCTCCGATATGACCACGTTCAGCTTTCATCCGGTGAAGACTGTCACCGGCGGAGAAGGCGGCGCGGTGCTTACCAATGATGAGACATTGTATAAGAAATTATTACTCTATCGGTCTCATGGCATTACGCGGGATAGCGGGCTGATGGAGCATGAACCGGAAGGCCCGTGGTATTATGAACAGATGGATCTGGGGTACAATTACCGTATGACAGATATTCAGGCGGCGCTTATCATTAGTCAGCTTGACAAGCTTACGATGTTCAGCAGAAGAAGAAAAGAGATTGTGGCAAGGTATAATGAGGCGTTTGACAAATTACCATCTTTGTTTGTGCAGAAGGAAATACCGGAATCAGACACGACAAGACATTTGTATATTCTCCGCATCGTGCCGGAGAAACTTACGATTAACAGAAGGCAGTTTTTTGATGCGCTGTGGGCAGAGAATGTATGCTGCAATGTACATTATATCCCGACGTACTATTTCCCTTATTATGAGAAATTGGGCTACAAGAGAGGATTGTGTCCGAATGCGGAGAAGCTGTATGAGGAAATCATCTCCCTGCCGCTTTATTATGCCATGACCGATGAGGATGTGGAGAGCGTGATCGGGGCGGTAACAAAAATTGCGACATATTATGCGGTGGTGTAAATATGCAGAGCAGACAAATACCGATGAAAAATAAAATTATATATATTGTGGCAGTGTGTCTTATTACGCTGCTGCTCTGGCTGAGTAATGAAGGCAGCAGTCCGCTGGTATATACGGGGGCAGGACTGCAGCATTCGGTGGGACTGATAGATTCTGCGGATAGTCTTGTAGTACGGGACTCTGTGGCAATGAACGGCATTGCTGCCAAAACACCTGAGTACGTCATGAATAAAGGTACATATACCGTACAACTGGATTACATTGCGGACGAGGAGGGGTCTGTTCTGGAATTGTGGGAACAGGAAAGAAAGGTGGCAGCGTGGACTATCGATTCATCCCAGACCCGGCTTGTCGTTGATTTTACGTTGTCCAAGGATGCAAAGCAGCTGCAGCTGCAGGTGAATTACAGCGGAAAAGGTGCGCTGACGATCAAGAGCTTAAGTTTTTCGCCTGATAAATTTTTTTATACGGATACATACTTTTTTATAGTGGTATTTTTGCTGTGCAGTTTTTTTGTATGGAAATATTTTATCGAGGGCGGACGGCAGCTTAATCAGGAGCAGCTTGTAGACTACAGTATTATTCTGGGGGTTGCGCTCCTTGCCACGACTCCGTTGATGCAGACGTATCTTTATAACGGGGATGATTTGTGCTACCATCTTGCGCGTATGGAAGGGCTTAAGGACGGCATTTTAGACGGACAGATACCGGTCAATATCCAACCGGAGGGACTGCAGGGGAACGGATATCTGAATGCCATGTATCCGTATCTTTTTCTGTATATAGGAGCTTTCCTGAGAATCTGCCGTGTTTCCATCGGACTATCATATAAGGTACTGATCTTTCTGGCAAACCTTGCCTCGGCAGTCTGTGCTTATACAGCCGTAAAATCTATGTGCAGGTCGCGCCGCAGTGTGATTCTGGCGGTAGTGCTGTACACACTTATGCCGTATCGGTTTACCAATATTTTTTCCAGAGGCGATTTGGGAGAAACGCTGGCGCTTATTTTCTGGCCGTTGGTCATTGCGGGTCTGTATCATATTATTATGGGAGAACGGAAGAAATGGTATTATCTGGTGATCGGATTTGGCGGTATCTTTCAAAGCCATATTTTAAGTGCGACGTTTGTGGCGGCAATCTGCATTATTACCGCACTTGTGTGGTGCAGGCGTATCGTGCGTGAAAAAAGATATATAGAGATTGGTAAAGCGGCGGGCATGACGCTGCTGCTGAATATGTGGTATCTGGTGCCGTTTTTATACTATTATTTTGGAGAGAGGCTCAATACGGATATACTCAGATGGAGCGGTTATTTTGAACAATCCATCAACCCATCCAATCTGACGCAGAGCCTCAGTCTGTATAATAAACAGTATTTTTCACTTGGGCTGGCTCTTTTGGGATGTGCCGGCATCGGTGTGATACAGATTGTATGTGAGAGAGATAGAGAGAAAAATGACAGGGATGGTTATCTGCTTTATCTGTTTGTAATGGGATGTATATTGACTTATATGATCACAGGATACTTTCCGAGCAAGGCGCTGCTTGCGAATGAATTGTTTGAAAGCATTGCCACAATGCTTCAGTTCCCGTGGCGTTTCTTAGGACCTGCATCGACATGCTTTGTGTTTGTGGGAGCGATATGGCTGTCTGAGTCGCAAATACTGAAATCATACCGGAATATTATTTTTGCGCTGCTGATAGGTTTGAATCTTCTGGTAATCATTTCGGTTCCGACAGATAACAGCCATATGCCTTATGCAAATGCTGAGGCGGCGGCATCTAAGGGGCATGAAACGAAGTTTGCTACGAATATCGGATTGTTCTATCCTCATGAATGGAGACTGGATGGTACATCTGACGATAAGCTGACTTCGAGTGTGGTTACTTCTGATCCGAATAATGTGTCGGTTCGCCAATATCAGAAGAAAGGAACTAAAGCTGAGGTAACATACACGGCTGAAAAGGAAAGTTATTTAGAATTGCCGATACAGGGCTATCTTGGATACCGTGCTTACGATGAGGAGGGTAATAAGCTCGAAATCGGGCAGGGTATAGGAGGCAGGATGCGGTTTATGCTGGAAGGGGATGGCTTAGAACATACAATCAGCGTACGTTACGGACCGCATTTAATGTTTATTATCTCGAATCTGGTTTCTGCATTGACGATAGCATGTATTGTATGGCAGATGTACAGACGCAGAAGAAGCGGTCAGGAGGTCAGCGCGCAAGCGATTTGATCGGATCCGGCGCCGTTTAGGAAAGCTCTCATGGATTGGGAGCTTTTTGCACGTAGCGATAAATTTTGCGACATATATGTCATAAAAGAGAGTATGGAAGATATTACGGTGTTATTTGCAGGGCGGACATCACCGGCATAGGGAATCAATCCCAGCCCGGCATAGGTTTCTACGGCGGTACGCTGGTTATCCGCCATAAGATAACTGATAGTGGGAACGCCTACCGCACATAATTCGCATAAGGTAGTGCCTCCAGCGCTGACTGCGAGGTCACAGGATGCCATTAGAGATGCGACGTCCGGGATGCCTTCGTGAATGTGTACATTTGGATGCATACGGGCATAAGAGGTCAAGGAATCATAACGCGTGTTGGCGCTGCTTGTCAGGATATGATAATGCAGGGACTGTAATAATTGTGCGTCCTGTATGGGGGCAGTGCCTGATGATTCATGATAGATGGCATGAAGCAGACGCTCAGCGACTGCGAAGGGATCGGTTCCGCCGGTGGATAACAGTACATGTTCCACGGTTGGACGCACGGTATAGGAGGAAGTGCTGAATTGTTCGCGCAAAGGCGTGTATTGTACCCCCAGCAGTTTATGGTCTGCATTGGCATAATGATCGCAGTCCTTATCGGTATCATAGTTGATCACGAGATCCACGGGGCAGTCGAAGCTTCTAAGATCATCCAGATATGCCACACGGAAATGCTCGCGGAGTGACAGAAGATAGGACGGAGTGGCATAATAGGAATCCACAAAAATCCATGGCTTAGAGTTGTTTTCTGCAGTTTTGTCCTGAATGAAAAGAGCGTACAGGGCAGTGAGTTCCTCTGTGGGAGTTGTATAATCACTGTTTAGACAGTACACCTCAAACTCATGTGGGACAGTAAAAGATTTCTGAATAAGAGTTAAACTTTGCCTGTCAGATACGATGAATTTAACGTTGGAGCCTTTTTTGGCGCAGGCGCGGGCGATAGCAAGGCAACGCATGATATGTCCCATTGCAATGTTACTGTTTCCGTCTGTTCTGAAATATATGTTCGCCATAATGCCTCCTCCGTTACATGTGCCAAATGATGCTGCCGCATAAAATTGCAACGCAATTTTATATAGTTAAATCGCGGAGCGATTTTACTATTAGTATATAGATATAGCCGGAAAAACGCAAATCTGATTTACGTTTTATATAGATTTTGATACAATAGAGGGCGGAGGAAACATGTTATGAACAATGGAACCAAAAGAAAGAAGGAAATACAGTTCCGCTATTATGAGATTCCGCAGGATGAACCTTGTCTGGCATTGCTGGGCGAAGCATGGGTGCGTCCTTATGGTGATGGTATTGACTGTCTTCATTTCCATAATTATATGGAAATCGGGTTTTGTTATGACGGTGATGGGGAAATGGTGCTGGATGAGGAAAGTATACCATATGGATCGGGCATGTTTACCATTATTCCAAAGAATTATCCTCACAACACAAACAGTACGAATTATGCGTTGAGCCGATGGGAATATATTTTTATAGATGTGGAAGCTTTTTTGCGAGAGATATACAGGGATAATCGGATATTTGCGGATGACCTTATTGCAGTCATCAATAATCGCGCGTGGACTGTGGAGGCGGAGAAGTATCCTGAGGCGGCAGCTCTGGTTCGCGGTATTATGGAAGAGATGAGATACAAGAAGGATTTTTATGCAGAGAGTGTGCATGGGATGCTGTTATCGCTGCTTATGAATATTGCACGGATGAATCATAAGGGTTCCGGTAAAGTCAGAAAGCAGAGTAGTGGAGTCTCACAGATGACAGTTGCGCTGCACTATATCGGAAAACATTATGCTGAAGATCTGACAATAGGGGATCTGGCGGGAGTCAGCCATATGTCGGAGACGCATTTCAGACGGGTTTTCCAGAAAACCATGAATATGACGCCATCGGATTATCTGAATCTGGTGCGGGTACAGATGGCGTGTGAGCATATGAAAAAGCATACTGACAGTATGGAGCTGGTAGCGGAGAAATGCGGATTCCAATCAATGTCTACTTTTAATCGGAATTTCAAGAAAATTCTGGGTATTACGCCTTATCAGTGGAAGATACATCCAGAGAATTATGAGGCAAAATTACTAAATTATAAAATTTCTGCTTACAGAGGCTGGTAGATATTGTGTCGAAAATGGGTGTTTTTCACATAATTTAGCGACAAAAAGTATGTCTCAAAGGATAATAGTAAATTCAATAACGTAATCGTTTAAGGTGCAAAATCATGGTCGAATTTGCATCTTTTTTGATTTTTGATAGCAACACATGAAAATTTTCAAGGGTTATAATGCATACATAATCAATCAAAAAGAGGAATAAGTTATACAAAATGACGAAAAGCTTTTTCGAGATTGATTAGACAAAAATAGAATCGTGTACAATGTACACAAAAACGAATGGGAGGAAACAGAAATGAAAAGAAAGATTTTGGCAGCTTTATTAGCGTCCACAATGATTCTTTCATTGGTAGGATGTGGTGGCAATGGTGGTGCAGCATCCACAGACGATGGAGCGGCAGCTACGACAGATGAAGCAGCGCCCGCAGCAGATGACGCGGCGGCACCTGCGGCAGACGATGCAGCGGCACCCGCAGCAGAAGGCGAAGAGACATTGACAGTATGGTGCTGGGATCCGGCATTCAACTTGAATGCAATGTATGAGGCAGAGAAGGTATATCAGAAAGACCATCCGAACTTTAAGCTGAACGTGGTTGAGACACCTTGGGATGATATTCAGACCAAAGTTACTACGGCAGCTACTTCCGGTGATTTAAGTACACTGCCTGACATTTTCTTAATGCAGGATAATGCATTCCAGAAAAATGTTATCAGTTTCCCGGATGTATGTGCGGATTTAACAAATAGTGGAATTGATTTTTCACAGTTTGCAGCAGGTAAGACAGCTTATTCTGTAATCGATGGCAAGAACTACGGTGTTCCTTTCGATAATGGCGCCGTTGTAGCATGTTATCGTACGGATTATCTCGAACAGGCTGGTCTGACTGTCGATGATTTCACAGATATCACATTTGATCAGTACCTTGAGAACGGTAAGAAAGTTCTGGAAGCAACAGGAAAGCCCCTCATCTCCATGCAGGCAGGTGAGTGCGACTTGATCATGATGATGATGCAGTCAGCAGGAGCTTCTCTGTTTAATGAAGACGGAACAGCTAATATTGTAGGTAATGATACATTGAAGGTTGTTATGGAGACATACAAGAAGCTGAAAGATGAAGGCGTACTTGTCGAGGTTAACAGCTGGGATGAGTATGTAGGCTCTATCGTAAGCGGCGATGTAGCAGGAACAATTAACGGATGCTGGATTATGGCTTCTATCCAGACGGCAGAAGATCAGTCTGGTAATTGGGCAATCACCAATATGCCGAGTCTGGTAGGAGTATCTGGTGCAACCAATTACTCTAATAATGGTGGTTCTTCATGGGCTGTTACAACGAATTGCAAAGATCAGGCACTTGCTGCTGATTTCCTTGCAAGCACATTTGCAGGAAGCACAGAGTTGTATGACAATATTCTTCCGAGCGGCGCTCTGGCTACATGGGCTCCGGCAGGCGACTCCGACGCGTACGGTGCACCGAGCGATTTCTTCGGCGGTGATGCAGTGTCCGCTAAGATTGTAGACTTTTCTACAAAGGTACCGTCCAACATCACAGGCGTTTACTACTACGAAGCACGTAATGCAGTAGCAACTGCAATTACGAATTATATTAACGGCGCTGACATCGACGCAGAAATGCAGACAGCAGCAGACACAGTAAACTTCAATATGGGACAGTAGCATTAAGCCATGCAGCGGCATGACAAAGCAGGCAGAAGAAAGCTTGCTTTCGGATGACTGATTTGGCATGTCGCTATAGGGCGCAAGCCCGACATGAGCAAAAAGACGCGAAGCGGCGTTTTGCGAATGGGCATGGCGGAAGTCGTGTAAAGGAGCAAAAAGACGCGAAGCGACGTTTTGCGAATGGGCATGGCGGAAGTATAGATAAGACATAGGGGAATGGTTTAAAGAGCTGTTCCCCTTTTTTTCTCCAAGTGCAGAAGAAGGAGGGAGTTTCTTGAGCAAGTCAACAAAAAAATTAACACTTAGCAAAAAACATAATCTAACGGGGTGGGCGTTTCTGGCGCCCGGTGCGCTTCTGATATTTATTATGAGTTTTATACCGATGATAAGGGCGTTGATTTTATCTTTCAAGGCTGGTGTCGGTGCAAACATGAATTGGTGTGGCATCATGAACTATACACGAATGTTTCAAGACAAGGTGTTTATCCAATCCATTAAAAATACTTTTTTCTATCTGATTATTCAGGTGCCGGTCATGTTGATATTTGCTTTGATTCTGGCATCTATACTGAACAATAAGGATCTGAAGTTTAAGGGACTTTTTCGTACGATGATTTTCCTGCCGTGTGCAACATCACTGGTGGCGTACGCAATCATCTTCCGGTCCTTGTTTGCCAACAACGGGCTTGTTAATCTTGTGTTAGTCAATCTCGGAATATTAGATCAACCGTATTCTTTCCTTACGAATACGACAAGCGCGCGAATTGTTATCGTTATCGCACTTTTATGGAGATGGACCGGATATAACATGGTGTTCTACCTGTCGGGGCTACAGAATATAGAGTATTCAGTTTATGAGGCAGCGAAGATTGACGGCGCATCCGCGGTACAGTCCTTCTTCCGTATTACAGTACCACTTTTGAAACCGACTATCCTGCTGACGGCAATCATGTCAACAAACGGTACGCTGCAGTTGTTTGACGAGTCAGTCAACTTGACAAACGGCGGACCGGCAAATACATCGATTACCATGTCGCATTACATATATGATATGTCCTTTAAATTTGTGCCGAACTTCGGTTATTCGGCAGCGATGTCCTTCTTAATTTTGATACTGGTTGCTATCTTAGCATTCCTTCAGATGAAAGTGGGTGATAAACGTGATTAAGGCTAAGAAATTTTTTATGTATCTGTTTTTGTGTATCGTGTCCTTTATTTCTGTTTTTCCGTTGTACTGGATGGTTAGTGCATCGACGAACAAGAGTGCGGAGGTTATTTCCGGACGTTTGATTCCGGGCACGTATTTCATAGAAAACCTTAAGAATCTTTTAACAACTCAGAATATTGGAAGAGCGCTTGGCAATTCTTTTAAATATTCGATCATTCTGACAGTAGTGTCACTTGTTGTCTGTTCACTTGCAGGTTACGGGTTTGAGATTTATCATGATAAGGGGAAAGATACCGTTATGAGTATTATCCTTCTGGCGATGATGGTGCCTTTCGTGGCAACGATGATTCCGCTATTTCAGATGGTTTCTAAAGCCGGATGGTTAAATACGACAATCGGATTTATCCTTCCGACGATTTCGACACCGTTCCTGATCATGATGTTCAGACAGAGCGCGAGGTCTTTCCCACACGACATCATGGAGGCTGCGAGAATTGACGGACTTTCCGAACTCCGAATTTTCTTCCAGATGTTTATGCCGACTATGAGATCGACATATGCGGCGGCTATGACGATTACTTTCATGAATGCGTGGAACAGCTACTTATGGCCGAAAGTAATTATGACTGACGCGACCAGCCAGACAATGCCAATGGTTGTTGCCAATCTGACAGAGGGTTATGTTACAGATTACGGTATGCTGATGTTAGCGGTACTTATCTGTACACTTCCTACAGCAATCGTATTCTTCTGCCTGCAGAATGCATTTGCGGAAGGTATTACGGGTGCAGTCAAATAATATGACTGGGTTGAGAATTAGCTACGGCGGGCGGATTGCAGATAAGGACGCATCCGCCCTCTGTTAACTGATTTGGACTTAAATAGGCTTGTTTTGCAAGCGCCTATTACGATAATAGTATGAGAGGAGGGCTACGTTATGCAGCCTGATATCAAGTGGCTGGATGATCCGCAGACATTCAGGGTGGGTCAGCTTCCGGCACATAGCGATCATAAGATTTATGCAGATGTGAAGGAGATGGAACAGCAGAAAAGCTCTCTCTGCCAATCTTTAAACGGGACATGGCAGTTTGCTTATTCTGTAAACCCGCAGAGCCGTCCGGCAGATTTCTATAGGGTGGACTATCCTGCGAAAAAATTTGGGGAAATACAGGTCCCATGCCATATTGAGATGGCGGGATATGACAGGATACATTATATTAACACAATGTATCCGTGGGAGGGCAAGGTGTATCGCCGTCCGGCGTATGCTTTAGGAAAAGACAGAACGGAAAAAGGTTCCTTCAGCGAGGCGGAGTATAATCCTGTCGGTTCATACCGCAAGGCGTTTGATCTGGAAGATGGGCTTCGCGGTAAACGGGTATGTATCTGTTTTGAAGGTGCAGAGCAGGCAATCTATGTATGGCTCAATGGACAGTTTGTGGGATATGCGGAAGACAGCTTTACACCGTCTGAATTTGATCTGACGCCCTATATCAAGGAAAAGGACAACCTGCTTGCGGTGGAAGTGTATAAAAACAGTACCGCGGTATATCTGGAAGATCAGGATTTCTTCCGGTTTTCAGGAATCTACAGAGATGTAACGCTGTATGCGAAACCGAAGCTTCATATAGAGGATATGTGGGTGAAACCCGTGCTTTCTGCAGACAATCAGACAGGTACGATGGCACTGCAGATGAAGATCTCAAGTGAAACGGATTATCCTTTGGAGAAAGCAACGGCAGAATATGTCATGTTTGACGGCGAAGGAATCGAGTGTATGAAAGGCGTTTTGCCGATTAAGCCGGAAATGGAACTGCCACCGCAGATATTGACGAAAGTTATTCCGTGGAGTAACAGGAATCCGTATCTATACAAATTGGTCGTTACACTGCATGACGAGCAGGGTAATGTACTGGAAACGGCGCCGTGTGCAGTCGGATTCCGTCGTATTGAGATTCGTGACAAAGTCATTTTTTATAATGACAGACGATTGGTTATTAACGGCGTAAACCGTCATGAGTGGAGCGCGGAAGGCGGAAGATGTATTACCATGCAGGATATGGAGTGGGACATTGAGTGTTTTAAGCGCAATAATATTAATGCGGTGCGTACCTGCCATTATCCGGATCAGATCGCGTGGTATGATCTGTGCGACCGGAATGGTATCTATGTAATGTCAGAGACGAATCTGGAGAGTCATGGATCGTGGCAGAAGGATACTATTGAGCCGTCATGGAATGTGCCGGGAAGTCTGCCGGAATGGAAGGAAGCGGTCGTAGACAGGGCAAGAAGTAATTTTGAGGCGTTTAAGAATCATCCCTCTATTCTGTTCTGGTCACTGGGGAATGAATCTTATGTAGGCGACGATATCGAGGCAATGCAGCAATTCTTTAAAGAGAAAGACGACAGCAGGCTGGTTCACTACGAGGGTGTTGTTCACAACCGGGAATATGAAGATACGGTATCGGAAGTGGAAAGCCGCATGTATGCAACACCTGATGATATTGTGGAATATTTGGAGAATGAGCCAAAGAAACCATTTATTTTATGCGAATATATGCATGATATGGGAAATTCTTTAGGCGGTATGAAATCATATATTGATCTTCTGGATCGTTTCGAAATGTATCAAGGTGGATTTATATGGGACTATATCGATCAGGCAGTCTATGCACAGGACAGAGTGACGGGAAATAAGATGTTGTGCTATGGCGGTGATTTTGACGACAGATCGAGCAATTATGAATTTTCCGGTAATGGTATCGTGTTCGCGGACAGAACAGAGAAACCGGCTATGCAGGAGGTGAAATACTACTATGGATTGCACGAATAAATTGCAGGTGATCGTAGGTGATGCGACGATCGGTGTGCGTGGTGAAAGATTTTCTTATATTTTTTCCGGTGCAAGAATAGGTATGGAATCACTTGTGCGGGATGGAAAAGAATGGCTTTACAGAACGCCGATGCCGACTTTTTGGCGTGCGCTGACAGATAACGACAGAGGATGCGGATTTGCTTTAAAAAGCGGCATGTGGCTTAGCGCGGACTGCTTTATCAAATGTGCCGGCATCACAGTTTCGATAGATGATGCACCGGTTACAGTGCCGATGGCGCCGGCAAACAATGTTTATGGCGGCACGGTGCTTGCAGACAAGGCGGCAGTTACTTATGTATACGAGACAATCACCCAGCCACAGACGAATGTTACGGTGAAGTATGAAGTGATTTCGGGTGGCGATATACATGTACAGGTACATTATGCCGGCAAAAAGGGACTGCCGGAACTGCCGGTGTTCGGTATGAGATTTGTGATGCCCACTTGCGCAGACAGATATCGATATGAAGGATTATCGGGAGAGACTTATCCGGACAGGATGGCTGGTGGAATTGCCGGAGTCTATGAGATAGAGGGTTTACCGGTCACGCCTTATCTTGTACCGCAGGACTGTAACGTGCATATGCAGACAAAATGGGTGGAGGTATATCGCAGTACAGTGCTTGACAATTCTTGTAAAGAGGAAAAAGAAACCGGAATCTGTGTCAGGGCGGAGGATGGCAAAGACATTGCATTTGCATGTATTCCGTATACCGCGGAGGAACTGGAGAATGCTACTCATCACGAGGAGCTTCCGCCTGCCAGAAGAACAGTGCTGACCGTGCTGGGCGCAGTGAGAGGTGTGGGCGGTATTAACAGTTGGGGCGCAGATGTGGAGCCGCCGTATCATATCAGTGCAGAAGAAGATATTGATTATGGATTTTGGATTGGCGGCGTGAAAGCGTAGAGTAAAATTAAGAGTGTTGCAAAATGCTGAAATTGGTAGTTTTGCGACACTCTTTTTGTGTCGTGATAGGGTTATATGTAAGATTGAATAAAATTATTCGTATAGCCGCCAATTATCATAAGGTCTTTCAGTGGAAATCCAATATCAATTTGCCATTCGATAGACTTTAAAATAAATTGATGCTATAATACCGTTAATTTATAAATTAGATTCGGGTGTCAAAAGCCTACGGAAGCACCTCTTGGCACCCGAATCTAAATAAAAAATATCACAGGAGTAATATTTACATGAGCACATCAATAGCGATCATTACAGCCAGAGGGGGCAGCAAAAGGATTCCACGCAAAAATATCAAGGAATTTTGCGGGAAACCGATTATAGCATATTCGATAGAAGCGGCGCTTAAGGCAGGGATTTTTGACGAGGTGATGGTGTCTACGGACGATGAAGAGATTGCAGAGGTGGCGCGGGCAGCAGGAGCACGGGTGCCTTTTATGCGAAGCGAAGCAAGTGCAGGGGATTATGCTTCCACTGATGATGTGATCATGGAAGTGCTGGAAGCGTACAGGAAACAGGGAAGGGAATTTGATACATTCTGCTGTATTTATCCCACAGCCCCTTTTGTGACGGCAGAGAAATTGCAGAAGGCAATGGGACTGTTGAAACAGGCGGACTCTGTGATGCCTGTGGTGGCGTTTTCTTTTCCGCCACAGCGCTGTATGGTGCTGAATGAGGAGGGTGAACTGCGCATGAAATGGCCGGAACATGCCACGACACGTTCGCAGGATCTGGAGCCGTATTATCATGACTGTGGGCAGTTCTATTGCTGTAAGACCAGTCTTTTTATGGAATATAAGACAACGGATCTGCCGCATATGATACCGATGATTATGAGTGAGCTGGAAGTACAGGACATTGATAATCCTGATGATTGGGAAATAGCGGAATTGAAGTATCAGAAGATGGTCAATAAGTGATAGATATAAAGGATGAAGAAGGTTGGGAAAGGGCTGAGAATATGAAAAAAGAGTTTCGGATCGGCAAAAAGATGGTGGGTGAAAATCATCCTTGTTTCTGTGTTGCTGAGATGTCGGCGAATCACTTGAAAGATTACAACAGGGCGGTAGAGATTATCCACGCGGCGAAGGAAGCCGGTGCAGATGCAGTCAAATTACAGACTTATACGGCGGATGGTCTTTCGGTGGACAGCGATAAAGAATATTTTATGAATCATGGTGGGCTGTGGGACGGCATGACGGAATATAAGTTATATGAAGAAGCTTCGACTCCGTGGGAGTGGCAGCCGAAATTGAAAGAAATTGCAGAAGGGCTTGGGATGGAATGCTTTTCCTCGCCTTTTGATTTTGCGGCAGTTGATTTTATGAAAGAATGCGGTATGCCCGCTTATAAGATTGCATCCTATGAGATTAATGATATCCCGCTGATCCGTAAGGCGGCAGGGATGCATAAGCCGGTCATATTGGCTACCGGGGTGGCGTATGCTGAGGACATAGAGCGTGCACTTCAGGTTTGCAGTGAAGAGGGTAACGATGAAGTGATGCTCCTTAAATGTGTGTCGGCTTATCCTACGCCTTATGAGGAAATTAATCTGAATATGATTCCTACGCTTGCTAAGACCTATGATTGTCTGGTAGGATTGTCTGATCATTCTATGGGAAGTGTTGTCCCAATCGGAGCGGCGATGCATGGAATCAAGATGGTAGAGAAACATCTGACACTGCGACGGGCAGATGGCGGTCCGGACGGGGCTTTTTCCATGGAACCGGAAGAGTTTAAGGAAATGGTAGATAATATCCGTATTATTGAGAAAGCAAGGGGCATATCGGAGTATCGTCTGACTGAGAAACAGAAGAAGGAACATAATGGTTCACGCTCGCTCTTTGCGGTCAAAGATATTAAGGCGGGAGAAAGACTGACTCCGGAAAATATGCGTTCGATTCGTCCTCACAACGGACTTCATACGATGTATTATGAGGAAGTGCTGGGAAAAACCGCAGTTTGTGATATTGAGAAAGGCACGCCGCTTACGTGGGGGATGATCGCTGCAACGCAACGGCAGGAATTTATAAAAGAATAAATAAAGGAAAATCACAATGAAAGCAGTGATTGCGATTGATTCATTAAAGGGCAGCCTAAGTTCCATGGAAGCGGGGCAGGCAATTGCAGAAGGAATCTATAGGGTAGATTCGCAGGCAGAAGTGATCGTAAGACCACTGGCGGATGGCGGAGAAGGAACCGTCGATGCGCTTGTATGCGGAATGAACGGCAAAATGCACGAAGTCCGGGTAACAGGACCGCTCGGAATACCGGTAAACTGTAAATATGGAATCATTGAGGATACCAACACAGCGGTGCTTGAAATGTCCGGCGCGGCAGGGCTTACCTTGGTTCCGGTGGAAAAACGGAATCCGTTGTATACGACGACTTATGGTGTCGGTGAGGTGATAAAAGACGCGATTTCCAAAGGATGCCGTCGTTTTATCATCGGCATTGGAGGCAGTGCTACAAATGACGGCGGAGCGGGGATGTTACAGGCGTTAGGATTCGGATTTCTGGATCATAACGGAAATCAGATACCGTTTGGTGCCAAAGGGCTGGAATGCCTTGAACAAATTACGGATACTTATGTGATTCCAGAACTGTCAGAGTGTGAATTTCGTATTGCCTGTGATGTGACCAATATTCTTTGCGGAGAGTCGGGGTGCAGTGCGGTGTATGGTCCCCAGAAAGGTGCATCGCCATCTATGATCGCGCAGATGGATCAATGGCTTTCTGATTATGCATCTTTGGCAAAGGAAAGGTACCCAAAGGCGGATGTGCAGTATGCAGGATGTGGTGCGGCAGGTGGCTTGGGATTTGCATTCCTGACATTTACCAATGCAGTGTTGGAATCCGGGATTAAAATTATTCTGGAAGAGACAAAGCTTGAACGGTACATAGAAAATGCTGACATTGTCGTGACGGGCGAGGGAAGGCTGGATGGACAGACTGTTATGGGCAAGGCTCCGATAGGCGTGGCAAGGCTTGCTGGGAAACACCATATTCCGGTTATTGCATTTGCCGGAAGCGTTACAAAAGAAGCGGTAGAATGTAATGCAAACGGGATTGATGCATTCTTCCCTGTTTTGCGTAATATTGTCACGTTGGATGAGGCGATGAAACCGGAAAACGCAATGGCGAATCTTGCGGATACGGCAGAGCAGGTGTTCCGGTTAATGAACATTCAAATGAGGAAGATAAAATGAGGGCGCGGGATTAAAGCGCCCTTTTAATTGTGAGATCAGTATATTTTAGCATGAAGATGCCGCTCTCATAACTGCCAATATTTCTTTCGTTTGATCGTCCTGCGATATTTGTGGCGATCAGATGCGGGAAATTCACGCCGCAGTTGTAGGCGTGGGGATAGCCGCCGCCGAAGCGGGGGTTGATCTCAGAAATATAGTATTGTCCGTCAATGCAAAAGATATCCATGTCTATAGGACCGGCTAATTCAAGCGGCTCTATTGTTTTTTCAATCAGTTCAAAAAGTTTCTCATCGTGATAAGAGACTGATTTCTCTGTCTCTCCTGCCCGCATACGCAGTTTCTTTTTCGCAAAAATAGATACAGGTTTCTTAGTCAGCAGATCCACATAGATATCCGCGCCAAATTCTTCGCCGTCAGCGTAATTTTGAATCATATAAGAATCTTCCTGATCATCCTGATACTTGCAGAGCGCTTCCAGCAGAGCCGGATGCGCTACTTTCTGGATACCGATGCTGCCGCATCCGTGGGCAGGCTTTATAAAGACCGGAAGTTTCATGTGACCGGCCTCAGACTCTTTCACAAATGCCTCGAAACTATTGCAGCTTGTAATGGCGGGAAGATTGTGCTGTTTCAGGTATTGATAAAAGGCATATTTGTCCCGGCACAAATTTACAGATCCGGCTGCCGATACGATAGGCGTGATGCCTGCATCTTCAAACATCTTCCGGTGGGAAGCAATCAGATACAGCTCGTCTTCCTGTAAAGGCAGGACTGCGTCGATAGATTCCTTCCGGCAGATATCGAGGATGGTATCCAGATAGCCGGGTTCTGTCATACGGGGCACAATATAGTGCGCATCCGTCTCATACAGCGCAGGAGCATAGGTACTGCAGTCTGTGCCGACGACTCTGCCGATACCGTTTCCTTTCTCTTTGAAATAGCGTACCAGAAGATTTCTGGTACCGCAGCTTAATATCAGAATGTTGATGGTGTTGTCCATAATGTATGACCTTTCTATTGTTCCCACTCACTGCCCTGAACATATTCTTCCGGAGTCCATTTCTTGCGTACCATGCGCATATCGTATCCGTTACGTACATACACAGCGGGAAAATACTGGATAAAGAGCGGGTTTAAGCTCATCGTGTAGCCGCCGACATTCTCGTAGATAATGCGGTCGCCGGGAACCAGTTCGGACTGATCCGTGTAGGTAAAAAGTCTGTCCACTTCCATGCAGGTGAATCCGCTGATTATCTGACTATCCAGTATAGGGCGGGAGCCGGCACTGCACTGCTTTACATGGAATAAGTGGGATGACTTAATCATCGTCGGATCAATATTAAAGCGGCTTCCGTCGGTCATCACATAGCGGGTGCCTTTGATATCGCGGGTATCAAAGACGCTGGTCACAAAAGTGGTGCATTTAGAAATCAGAGAGATTCCCGGTTCTACAATCAGTCTGGTGTGTGCGGGTGAAAAATATCTGCCAAGCTCTTCTGCAACAGCCGGAAAATAGTCGGGATACTCCGGTCTGCCTTCCATGCCGCCGCAGTAACCGCCGCCTAAATCAATGTATTCGAGATTTAAGTCAAATTCTGCCTTTAGCTGACATGCCATCCGTGCGATTGAACGGAAAATATTTACACTACGCGACTTGCTGCTGGAATGTAGGTGCAGTCCGGTTACGGACACGTTGGGAGTATTTTGCAAAATTCCAAGAGCCTCGGCAAATTTACCGGTTTCGTAACAGAATCCGAAACGCCCGCTGACCTCGCCCATGGTGGTTTCACCGGGACACATTTTTTCTAAGTTAAAATTGGCGCGGATACCGACTGAAAAGGGTTTGTCAGGATATTGGCTGACTAAATTAGTCAACCATCTGATTTCCTGCATGGAGTCGAGATTTACAATGCCGCCGGCAAGAAGCACATTGCAGAAAGACTGCTCTCCTTTATAGGGACCGTTGTAGATGATTTCGCTGTCCCTAAAGCCCATGTATTTAGCGAGGCTGTATTCATCCTCGGATACGACTTCGGCGTAAGCTCCTCTTTTTTTGACATAGGAAACAAGCCACGGAAGGGAATTGGTCTTGAAAGAATAGCCGACCAGATAGTTATTCCAGTTGGAGGACAATGAATCAACCAGCATGTCGTAATACCGGTTCAATATCGGTTCGTCTATAACGAAATAAGGTGTCTGTATCTGCTCTGTAACAGGTGTCATTGTGTCCGCCTTTCTGTCTCCTGACTTGCATCAAAGTTATATTGCAATATTACCTTATTTTGGGGAGAGATACAATGCTTAGGGTGGAAAAACATTTCGTGACACGGATTAATGAAGTGGTTATAATATAATCATTGGAAAGGAATACTGGGGGAAAATATATTATGTATTTATTTCATGGCAGTAATGTATGTGTAGAAACGCCACAAATTTTAACAAACGGGCATTACAAAGATTTTGGATTTGGCTTTTATTGTACAAATTATGAACATCAAGCTAAAAAGTGGGCATTGACAAGAAGAGGAAAATTGTATTTTGTACGGAAAAGGCACTCGGCACATTGCGATATGAAAGGAGTTATCCGGTATGACTAATATTTTCTTCGAGAACGAAGAAATTACAGAGAATGATTTATTTTTTTATGTTATATGATTGAGCGCGTTGCGAGAAAATTGCATCAAAGGAACAGATATGTGGTAAATCATATTCCGAAAGGTGAGTGGATTCCGAACTTGTTAAGGTGATTCCTACAGAGACTCAGATGGGGAAAGTTTATATGCGCTTAATTATAGACACTTTACAGCCGGATGAGAATTATGTAGATGGGATGATAAAAGTGTATAACAATGAATTGTGTGATACTTTGGACGATTATAATTGCGGTGCTTTTTATGAGCCGTCATATTTTATTGCGCGGGCATACAATAATGGCGGATTTTAAAATGCAAGGCGACGAAGAACGAATGAAGAAGATATTTCCATAATTTGCATACTTACGCCTCATATGATAAAATGTAATGATATTTTGGATTAACGCCGTTTTGAGACAATGCTTTGGAGGCGGCAGGAGAAGTGAGCGGACGTATTGCGAAAGGGTATACTGCGGTATGATTAAAATATACAAAAAACTGATGGTTCTTTTGGACAGGCAGCAGAAGCAAAAGATGGTACTGCTTGTTTTCCTCATGCTGATCGGAGCTGTGTTGGAGACGGCGGGTGTTTCTATGATTCTGCCGGTCATGAATGTGGTTCTGGAGGAGGATGCCATCGCAAAACATGAATATTTGCAGGTGATCTGCCATATCTTTCAGCTGGATAATAGTAACGAACTGACGATACTTGTTATGGTTGGTCTTGTGCTTGTGTTTGTTATCAAGAATATTTTTCTGTTTATTCAACAGAAAATACAGTTAAAATTTGTATACACAAATCAGTTTGCGACTTCCAGAAGGATGATGATTAATTTTATGCAGCGGCCGTATGAGTATTATCTCAATGCCGATACCGCGGTGATCCAGAGAAATATCACTTCGGATGTAAATAACATGTACGGTCTGATTCTGGCATTGTTACAGTTGATCAGTGAGGCAATCGTGTTTATATGCCTTGCGATAGTCAGTCTGGTGGCGGATGTATGGATGAGCCTTACGGTTACTGCGCTTTTAGTGGCTGCGCTTCTGGTAATCAAGTGTATTTTGAAGCCTATTATGAGAAAAGCGGGGGAAGAAAATCAGGAATTTTACAGCGGCTTATATAAATGGATTGATCAGTCTGTTATGGGAATCAAGGAGATTAAGATCGCCCGGAAGGAAAATTATTTTATCAATGAGTATTCTAAATGCGGCGCAGGATATGTAGGCGCAGTACAGCGCTATAATCTGTATAATTCGACGCCGAGATTATTGATTGAAACGCTTGCCATCGCAGGCATGATACTGTATCTGATGATACAGCTTCTGAACGGAACTGCAGCAGCAGACATCGTGCCGCAGTTAGGTCTTCTGGCAGTTGCAGCCATGAGATTGATTCCCTGTGCCAACAGGATCAACAATCATTTGACTTCGATATCCTACTTTGAGCCGTTTTTCATGGGTGTGAGCGATAATCTTCAGGAAGAAATTCGGGATGAGAACATTGATTATGGTGAGGAAACTTATCAAAAGAAGATTGATGTGGAGAAACTTACCATTAAGAAAGAGATTGCGCTTAGGGATATTACTTACAAATATCCCAATTCGGATGTGCTGATCTTCGATCATGCGGACATGACAATACCCATTGGCAATGCGGTGGGAATCGTGGGGACATCCGGTGCGGGCAAGACGACGATTGTAGATATTTTACTTGGGCTTTTACAGCTTGAGACGGGAAATATTCTGGCAGACGGAGTGGAAGTCAGGGCGCACTATGCTTCATGGCTCAAAAACATAGGTTATATTCCACAGACGATTTTTATGATAGATTCCAGTATCCGCAAGAATGTAGCATTTGGTTACCCTGACGAGGACATAGACGATGGAAGAGTGTGGGAAGCGTTGAAAGAAGCACAGCTTGATGAGTTTGTTAAAGGTCTTCCGGAAGGATTGGATACGGGAATCGGTGAGCGCGGCATCCGGCTGTCCGGAGGGCAGAGACAGCGAATCGGCATTGCTAGAGCGCTTTTTGAGGACCCGGAGGTGCTGGTGCTTGATGAGGCTACGTCGGCGCTTGATAACGAGACAGAGGCGGCAATCATGGATTCTATCAACAGACTGCACGGGCGCAAGACATTGATTATCATCGCCCATAGATTACAGACGATCGAGAAATGCGACATGGTATACAGAGTGACGGATGGCAAAATTATAGAGGAGTGCAGGTCATGAAGAAACTTTGGAATTTCTGCTGGGATATGTATAGGAAATATGAAGAGGGAATCAATTACCTGATCTTTGGTTTCCTTGCTTTTGTGCTAAATTATGTGCTTTACTATCTGTTTTCTTCCACGCTCCGTATGCATTACATGGTGGCTACGGCGCTTTCGTGGGTGCTGACGGTGGTGTTTGCCTACTGGACGAACCGCACATTTGTCTTTAAGAGCAAAAACAAGGATGCGCAGTCTCTTGGCAAGGAATTTGCCTCTTTTATCAGTGCGAGAATTGCGACAGAAGTGCTGGAATTGGCACTTATGTTTGCAATGGTGACATTGGCGGGCATCAACGAATACTTTTCCAAATTTGTCTGTCAGGTTCTCGTGATCGTGGCGAATTATTTTCTCAGTAAACTATGGATCTTTAAAGAAAAGAAATGACAGACCAGACAGCGTGTAAGCGCATGGAGGAATCAGGGATGCAGTCAAAACGGCAGGCGAACTTTGAATTATTGCGCATCGTGGCAATGTTAATGATTATCGTCCTTCATTATCTGAATAAAAGCAATCTGCTCCTGCTGTATACGGAGGAACATACGGCGGTGAACTATGCCACGCATTTTATAGTGGCATTCTGCATTGTCGCGGTGAACTGCTATGTACTGCTCAGCGGGTATTTTTTGGTGGAGTCTGCATGGAAACCGGGGCGTGTGGTGTCTCTGGTGGCGCAGATTCTTTTTTATTCTCTGTTGATTCCGGTAGTTTTGATCTGTCTTGGAATAGTTTCGGCGGGAGAATTGTCGTTTTACGACTGGCTGAACTATGTATTGCCTGTAGAAACGGAACATTACTGGTTCGCCACGGCATATCTGATCATGTATGTGCTGGCGCCGCTTCTGGCAGCAGGGGCTAAAATGGTGGAAAAGAGAACTTTACAGATTGTTATCTGCGTTCTGTTACTTTTTTTCTCCGTATGGAAGTCGCTGGTTCCTGCAACTTTTGCAACAGACCATTATGGGTATGACTATGGCTGGTTCATATGTCTGTTTCTGATCGCGGCGTACATACGTCTGTATGGCTGTCCTTTTTTGGAGAAGAAGAGAAATGCGGTACTGCTCTATGTGGGCATGAGTCTGGGGATTTTCTTACTGGCTGCGCTGTCCGGTATTGTGGCGGAAGTACTGCACCCTTTTTCATATTATATGGATATGCCGACTACGTACAATCATATTTTGTGTCTGTTTGGCTCCGTGGGACTGTTTATGGTGTTTAAAGATATGGAGCCGTGGGAGGGCAGAGCGGCGAATGTGATCAGAAGGATTTCACCATACACATTCGGCGTATATCTGCTGCATGAGCATCTGCTTGTCCGCAATCAATGGATGAAGTGGCTGAATGTAGATTCGGTGTGGGGAAGCTGGATGTTTATCCCTCATATGATCGGCTGTGTCATGCTTGTCTATATAATGGGTACGGTGGTGGATTTCGTGCGGGCATGGATATTCCGGAGAGCCGGGAAACTGATGCTGCGCTTTCAGAGAAAAGACCGGAAGAACGACGATACGGTCTAAAGAAGGAGCAAGACAGACGGTGGGCTTAGGAGAAAAAGCAAGGCAGATGGATAGGATAACAGTAATGTATCGTAAATATCAAAATTTCATAGAAAAGATACTGTTTCCGGGGATCTTGATTCTGTATCCGCTGTTGAACGTGCGGCAGGGGATTGCGGTGTCGGACACTACTTACAGCCTGTCAAATTTCCAGTATTTCCCATCCATGGACGGAACGTGGATGGTAGCTACCTATCTGGCAAATGTGGTGGGAAACTTCATGATGCATCTGCCGTTTGGCGGAACTTTGATGGGAATGTACTGCTACACGTCGCTGATACAGTCTGCGACGGCGGTGGGAGTTTATGCAGTTTTGCGAAAGAAGATTCCGGCGCCGCTTGTATTTCTGGGTGAGTGGATTGCGGTGGGGCTGTGCTGGTGTCCGTCTACGGTTTTGTATAATTATCTGACCTATCTGTTTATGGCAGCAGGCGTGCTCTTACTATACAATGGTATCTTGAAAGGAAAGAAAAGTTACTATATAGCGGCGGGCATCTGCCTTGGGATGAATGTAGCGGTGCGGATGCCGAATGTGGTGCAGATGGCATTTATTATAGCACTGTGGTATGGTGCGGTGATTGATGGACGGACATTGCAGCAGACCGTGCGGGATACACTGTGGTGCATTCTGGGCTATGCAGCCGGATTCGGGATGCCATTTGCGGCAATCTGTATCCGATACGGCGTGGGAGCTTACCCCGCCATGGTGCAGACTATGTTTGCGATGACCGAGAAGGCGGAGGATTATAAGCCGACAGCCATGATAACGGGTATGTTCGGAGGCTATATCAGAGGATTTTACTGGATGAGCTTTGCAATTGTCTGCGCAGTGGGCGGGTATATTCTTTTTGCAATACAGCGCAGAATGTTTGCAGAAAAGCACAGTGTACAGGTTTTGTGTAAAGGCGTTTATGTGGCGGTGCTTGCTGTCCTTCTTCGGTTTTATTGGGGAAGAGGCATGTTCAGTTTCCGTTATTATAATGACGGCAGTATCTTTTATCCGGCGGTACTGGTTCTGATGTCGGCGATTATTATGGCACTGTACTGTCTGGTGGTAAAGAATGCAGGTAAAGAGCAGAAAATTATGGCGGTACTCGTTCTGGTACAGATTTTTGTGACGCCGTTAGGCGGCAATAATGGACTGTATCCAATCATAAATAATCTGTTTATTGTTGTACCGTTCGTGCTTTGGATTGCCTATGAGCGATTGGCATACGGCAGAAACAGCGAGAAGATGGCTTCTTTCATATGGGGAGCGCCGTTTGTGATACTTGTGCTTTTAGCCACTGTACAGAGTACGGGATTTCATATGAACTTTGCTTTTCGGGACGGAATATACGGCGAAGCGCGTGATGTGACGGTACAGACGCCGGCTAAAGCGGCAGGAGTCTATACGAATCAGGACAATGCGGCGTGGCTTGAGGAACTGGCGGAATATACGGAAGGTGCAGGTTTGACGGGACGGGAGGCGCTTCTGTATGGGGATATTCCGGGGCTGGGATATCTGTTAAACATGCCCCCGGCATTATCTACTTTCTGGACGGATCTGGACAGTTACCGCATGGTAGAATTTGAGCGGGATATGGAACGGATCACGACACCTCCGGTAATTATTGTCAGCTCGCCTATAGCGGCTTATCTGGGGGAGGATGCGGATGGCATGAACTGGTTTGGAGTCGATCGGGAAGCACTGGAAGCAGATGAGAAACTACAGATTATTGCGGAGTATATGAAAGAGCATTCTTATCGGGAAACTTTCGGCAATGGACGTTATGTGGTGTATGTGACATCCTGATAAAAGTATGATATACTTAGGCGCGAAGTGCATGATAGAGAAGAGGAATCGAAAGATGATTAATTTTAATGTTCCGCCCTATACGGGCAAAGAAGTTGAATATATGAAGGAAGCCATCGAGAATCAGAAGATTTGCGGTGACGGACCTTTTACAAAGAAATGTAATGAATGGATTGAGAATCAGACGGGGACTGCCAAGTGTCTGCTCACTACTTCCTGTACGCATGCCACCGAGCTGGCGGCGCTTCTTGCCAAGATTAAAGAGGGGGATGAGGTGATTCTGCCATCTTACACTTTTGTGTCCACGGCAGACGCATTTGTCTTAAGAGGCGCTACGGCTGTTTTTGTGGATATCAGACCGGATACGATGAACATTGACGAGAATTTGATTGAGGATGCCATCACAGAGCGGACGAAGGCAATCGTGCCGGTGCATTATGCGGGCGTGGGCTGTGAGATGGATGCGATCATGGACATTGCCAGAAGGCATAATCTGATGGTGGTCGAGGACGCGGCACAGGGCATTATGGCATCTTATAAAGGCAAACCGTTAGGTACGTTCGGTGATTTCGGATGTTTCAGTTTCCATGAGACGAAGAATTTCAGTATGGGAGAAGGCGGTGCGCTGCTCATACGGGATGAGAAATATATAGAGGACGCCGAGATCCTCAGGGAGAAAGGAACTGACAGAAGCAAATATTACCGTGGGCAGGTAGATAAATACCGCTGGCAGAATTACGGGTCATCCTATCTGCCGAGCGATATGAATGCGGCTTATCTGTATGCGCAGCTGGAGCTGGCTGAGGAGATCACGCAGGCAAGGATGGATCGGTGGAATCAGTACCGGGAGTTACTTACGCCGCTTGCTGAGGCAGGGAAGATTGAACTGCCGTATGTGCCTGAGTATTGCATTCACAATGCGCATATGTTCTATATCAAGACGAAAGATATGGAGGAGAGAAGCAGGCTGATCGAGTTCCTGAAACAAAAGGATATTCTGTCGGTATTCCATTATGTGCCGCTTCACTCTGCGCCTGCCGGAATAAAGTTTGGGAGATTTCATGGGGAGGACAAGTATACCACAAAGGAGAGTGAGAGGCTTCTGCGTCTGCCGATGTTCTATAAGCTGACAGCGGATGAGGTGGAATACATTGCAGAACAGGTGAAAGCGTTTTACCGCTGAGAGCGGGGAAGGATATCTGCTGCCGGGATAAAGACAAAGCAGCAGTTCTGAGGTCATGTGGTTCATGGAACATAGTAAGGGATTAAAAAAATATGGGAACTGCATACTGACATTCATAGTCGTGGCGCTCAATATTGCCGTGATGGGGATATGCTTTGACTTTTATTATGATTTGAATGACGACACCATGATGAAAGATATCATGTCAGGAGTTTACAGCGGAATGCCTGACGGACATAATATGCAGACGCTCTATCCGTTGGGAGCGCTGATTGCGCTGTGTTACAGACTGTGCGGGGCGATACCTTGGTACGGTCTGTTTTTGTGTCTATGCCAATTCGGATGCTTCTATCTGATCGGTGTGCGTCTGTGCGCTATGGCGGATTCGGCGTATATTCCGGTTCGCGGTGGGGGTGTGTCAGGTGGACAAAGCTGTGCCGCCGGTAAAAAAGCGATGGGCGGCAGGATGATTTTACTGCTTCTGCTGACACTTTTTCTATGGGGAGTATGTCTTCCTCATTTTGTCAGTATTCAGTACACGGTCAGTTGTGCCATTATGTCTGCAACGGCAATTTTCTGGTTTTATACGACACCGAAAGATATAACTGCACAACAATTTGTTGTAAGCAATCTTCCGTCGGTCATTCTTGTAATTGTGGCATACCAGTTGAGGACGGAGATGCTCCTTCTCACATTTCCTTTTATCTGTCTGGCGGGTTTATACCGCATGGTGGAGGAAAAGGAGTTGTTTGCAAGAGAAACTCTGTGTAAGTACGGCGCTGTGCTGGGAATGATCCTAGTGGGGATGTTCCTGTCGTCAGCAGCAGATTATGCCGCATACAGCGAAGCGGAGTGGAAGGATTTCCGGGATTTCTTTGATGCAAGAACAACGGTTTACGATTTTTATCCGGAATTGGTTACCGGTGAGATGTACAGCAGTGCATTGACGGAGCTTGGCGTGACATCGGAGCAGCAGGCACTGCTTAATATTAACAATTATAATTTCGGCTTGGATGATGCGATAGACACGTCTATGCTCATGCGTATGGCGGATTATGCTTCGCATACGCTGGGGCAGGCCAAGGATTGGGCGGCAATTTTCAAGGGAGCGGTATCTTTCTATATATACCGGACGTTTCACGGACAGGACGCACCCTATAATATAATTGTGTTATGGGCATATATAGCGGTAGCGGCAGCAGGATTTATACTGTGTCATAAAAATAAGGCGGACGATGCGCAGATGGCAGGACGGCGCATCGTGCAGCGATATGCCTTCGCATGGCAGCTTGTACTGCTGGCGGCAGTGCGCAGTGCAATCTGGATGTTTATATTAATGAGAGGACGCGATCCTGTGCGCATCACCCATTCGCTGTATCTTGTAGAGGCGGCGCTTTTATTGGCGATTCTCATAAGAATGCTCTGTTCATGCAGGATGGATATGAAGAGGGACGGCGTGATGCGCGGGATGGGGATATTGCTTGTGCTTCTGATGGCGGGAAGTGCGGCGGACAGCATATCACAGGTCAGGGACGATCAGACGAGGCGTGAATGGACCAACACAGGCTGGTATGAGATCGATGCCTATTGCAGAGAACATACGGAGAATTTCTATTTTGAGGATGTGTATTCCACGGTATCTTTTTCTCAAAAGATATTCGGAGGAACTGATAACGGCTATGCAAATTATGATATAATGGGAGGATGGATGTGTAAAAGTCCTCTTTATAAGGACAAACTGTCTCGTTATCATATTATTTCCGCAAAGGAAGCGCTGCTTGGAGACGATAACGTATATCTGATCATATCTGATACGGAAGCTCTTGACAGGGGATTCGGATGGCTCATAGATTTCTATGAATCGCAGGGCGTGGGAGTGACAGTGGAGGAGACTGACAAGATTGGGGAATACTATTCTGTATATAAAATACGCGAAAAGTAAAATGGTGGGAGCATGGAACATTTAGTACATTTACGTCCTGTGACGGTTGGTGATGCAAAGAAGATCGTCGAGTGGCGCAATAAGGATTTCGTGAGGAAAAATTTTATCTATCAGGAGCTTTTTACTGAAGAGGGACAGCTTAAGTGGATCAGAGAGCAGGTGGAGACCGGGCATGTGGTGCAGTTTATTATCTGTCTGTCTGATGAAAGAGAGATAGGAAGTGTCTATTTACGGGATATCGACCGGGAAACGGGCACGGCAGAATATGGGATTTTTATCGGCGAGGAAGATGCTTTAGGGCGCGGGTACGGTACAAAGACCGCTAAGGAGGCGCTTAAGCACGCATTTACTACTCTTGCCCTTAACAGAGTATTCTTACGTTTCCTGTCGGATAATATCGGAGCGCGGAAAAGTTACAGCCGCGCAGGTTTTTGTATGACGAATCAAAAAGAGACTGTGGAAACTTTGCAGGGTAAGCGGGAAGTATGTTTTATGGAGATAGACCGTGACACATTTTTGCATTTGGAGGAATTATGAGTAAATTGATCAGCTTTGTAATACCTTGTTATCGTTCGGCACAGACTATCGGCAGGGTGATAGAAGAAATTGATGAGACAATGAAGGGCTTGAAAGCGTATTCTTATGAGATCGTGCTGGTCAATGACCACTCACCGGATGATACCTATGAGGCGATTCGTACTCTCTGTACAAAGCGCGGGGATATATGTGGGATAGATCTTGCCAGAAACTTCGGGCAGCATGCGGCGCTCATGGCGGGATTTCGCTATGCACACGGTGAAATCATTGTCTGTCTGGACGACGACGGGCAGACTCCGGCGGATGAAGTCGGTAAACTGCTTGACAAGATAGAGGAAGGTTATGATGTGGTCTATGCGAAATATGCGCATAAGCAGCATTCTGGTTTTCGGAATTTCGGGAGTAAAGTCAATGAGCTTATGACCAGAGTGATGCTGGGGAAACCCAAGGAACTCTATTTATCGAGTTATTTTGCCGCCAGACGGTTTGTCGTTGATGAGATGCTTCGCTACACGAATCCGTATCCTTATGTGATTGGACTGGTACTTCGCACGACGAAGAACATCACTAACGTGGAAGTAATGCACAGGGAGCGCGAAATCGGCAGTTCGGGATACACGATAGGAAAACTGCTGGGGTTATGGTTTAACGGTTTTACAGCATTCAGTATCAAGCCGCTAAGAATCGCCACGGCAGTGGGATGCATGACTGCATGCGGCGGCTTTCTGTACGGTATCTATACGATTGTCAAGAAATTTATCAATCCGAATGTGCCTGTCGGATTCAGCGCCGTAATGGCGGCGCTTGTTTTTATCGGGGGCATGCTTATGCTTATGCTCGGATTGATCGGGGAGTATATCGGCAGAATCTATATTTCACTCAACAATTCTCCGCAGTATGTCATTAAGGAGTGTATCAATGGAGACGACGGGAAGAACATGCAGGCGGAGAGAACGGACGGACAATGAACGAGAATGAATTTAGAATAAAAATGAAATTGAATACAGCCGCTTTTCTGATTGCGACAGCGGGAACCCTGTGTTTTCCGCAAATTCTGAATCTGAAAGAAAACACGCTGGGATTTACCAACAGTATTTTCTCTATCTTTGTGTGGCTGTTATGTATTTATGCTGTTAACTGGTCGCTGCACACCATCGACCTTAAAGACAAAAGAGGGTGGATGATTGCGGCTGTTTTATCTTTTTTGTTTACGACTGCAATGCTGTTCGGCGTTCGTCTGGATGCAGTGGGTAATGTGAACTTTAAGGATATAAGCCTGTGGATATCTCTTCCGGTACTGACATGTCTGTTTACGATACTGGTGCGGAAATTCTGGAATTTTCTGGGCGGAATGAAGGACAGAAAGGGCAGACTTGCACAACATATACAGATGCCTAAGACTCCGGCAAAGGCGGCAAAACATGTTAATATATTGACGTTTTTATTCTTGATTTTATGCTGGCTTCCGGTGTTTCTGGCGGTTTATCCCGGCTTCTTTGTCTATGATGCACAGGATGAATGGTTACAGGTGGCGTCGAGATCGTTTACCACACATCACCCGATTGTGCATGTGCTGTTATTGGGCGGTATTATCTGTGCGGTGCATAAGGCCACGGATTCATATAATCTGGGGATTGCATGTTATACATTGGTACAGATGGTAATCGTTTCGGGAGGGTTTACCTATCTTCTTTCCTTTATGAGAAAAAGGGGAGTCTCTAAAATGGTGCGTATCGTTTCAATGTGTTATTTTGCCTTTTTCCCTGTTATTGTCATGTTTACGCTCTGCTCCGCCAAAGATGCACTTTTTACGGCAGCGCTTCTGCTTCTTCTTTTGTCGCTTCTTGATATGGGAAGTAATAAGGAGGAGTTTTTTGCGTCTAAGCAAAAGATGCTCTTCTTCATTTTTAGCGCGGCGGCGATGATGCTGTTTCGCAAAAACGGCGTCTATGCATT
This sequence comes from uncultured Lachnospiraceae bacterium, assembly GCA_947179245.1. GTDB lineage: Bacteria > Bacillota > Clostridia > Lachnospirales > Lachnospiraceae > UBA3282. The sequence continues at coordinate 59,079 of CAMXBD010000001.1, forward strand.
TGTGGTGATGGTGCCGATTCTTCTGATATATCACAAAGACAATCTGAAAAAGACGGGTCTGATCATTATGGCGGCATTTCTTGCTTATTTCCTGATAAACGGAGGACTGACAGCAGCCCTTCATGCCGAGACAGGGGGAAAACAGGAGATGCTCACTGTACCTATACAGCAGCTTGCACGGACATATAAGTTCAATCGTGAAGTTTTCGAACCGGAGGATATCGCTGCGCTTCATGAGATACTTCCGGAGGAAGCGCTTGTCCTGTATAATCCCAAGCTGTCAGACCCTGTGAAAGTCCGTTTTCAAAATAATATATTTTCGGCGGATAAGGCAAAGTATATCAAGCTTTGGGCACGCATCGGGTTGAAGAAGCCCTTGTCCTACATCAATGCGTGGCTGGTAAATTCGTATGGCTTCTGGTATCCCGATACGGTGATTGATGTCTACTCAGGCAATACTGTGTTTACTTTTACTTATGGCGATAGTTCTTACTTCGGTTACGAGGTGGAAGAGCCGGGATTCAGGGACAGCAAGATTCCGTGGCTGGACGAGGCCTACAGAAAGCTCGCGCTGGAGATCTCACAGGAGAAAATTCCGATCTACTCCATGCTGTATTCTCCGGGTGGTATTTTCTGGGGAATTGCGTTTGTGTTTGCATATGTGCTGTACCGGAAGAAATATCATCTGGTGATTCCGTATCTGATGGTACTGCTGACGTGGCTGACGGTAATTCTGGGTCCGACTTATCTGCCCCGGTATGTACTCATCTTCTGGTTCGGGCTGCCGCTTTTTATTGCCATGCTCTTAGAGGAAGTTTAGTTGTAAAATAGATATATTCGTGATATACTAAGCAATGATATTTTGAAATACTGTGCCCTGCGCTCAGTATGGTATACACAATAATATGAATCGGGAATAAATAATGAACAAGGTAATAAATAGAAGACAAGCTATCTGCAGCACTGTCTGGATCATTGTACTGTGCGCGGTATTTGCATTGTGGCCGCTTCGTCTGGTGAAAGAGACAGTCGTTTCCGACAGCAATAAGCAGATCGTTGCGGAATCTGAGGCGATAACGTCCGGTTATGTAGTTCAACAGATGTTTATTGCACAGTATGATAAATTAAAGAATATTGACATCTATTTTGTTGACGGTACTCTCGGAGAGAGATTTAATTTTGTGTTGTACGATGCTGCCATGAACATAATTATGCAGCAGGTCATCAGCACAGAGGACATGAAGTCGATGCCCGGATACTGCACGGTTCAGGTCAACATAGATGCAGAAGTCGGCAGGGAATATTATTATCTGATACAGGGAATAGATGCTCCGTTTTATGTGGCATATGAGAACACAGAGGATTCGGGGAATATATATAACGGTACGCTTTACTACGGCAATGTGGAAGATACGGAGCATTGCATGATTGCCACCTACGAATATGAAGTACCGCTTAGAAAGGGCAAAACACTGGTTTGTGATGCTCTCTTTGTGCTGTCAGCTATTCTTGTTACTTTTTTAACCGGAAAATATTATGCAAAGAATCCGGAGAAAAACGTGCTGGTCACGGTGGGGCAGACGGTGAAAGCAGTGTGCAATCCGCTTATCATACTTGCAGGTATCATAGCTTTTGCTGCCGTATGGCCATGCAGAATGTTTACGAAAGTTCCGGTATCTATTGTTTTCTATGAAGTGAGCGTCCTGCTTGCGGTAGTGATCGCCCTTTATGCTGTCAATCATAACAGGACAGGCTGTGCTACAGACAGAACATTTGGAGACATTCTTAAGACAGATTGGCAGAATTATCTGCAGTCGGCGCTCTTTGCGGGAGCAATATGGGCATGCTGCAACTATATGAATGGTCTGTATGAGATTCATCATAGCGTGGCATACAGACAGATGCTGATCTTTTTTGCGCTGGCTGTGATTGTAACTTATAAATATAGGGATATTTTTAATATTGTAAATGTCGTGTATGTAGTAATAGCGGCGGTTGTCGCTTACAACTACTATACCGGTGCGGCAGCGGCATTAGAGAATCCGGAAGAACTGGATTTCGTTGTGGTGAAACTCACCGCGTGGGCAGGGGTTTTAGCAGGATTAGTTATAATCGGCGCTGTTCGTTTCATAGTGCGGAGGCAGATCAGGGATATTTCCATCGGGTATAGCATTCTGGTGGCAGCATTTTTTGTGCTGATCATTCTGTATCGCAATACGAGAGGATGGCCTATCTATCTGGTATGTTCTTTTGTACTGTTTTATTTAAACATGGCGGCGTGGGAGAAGAAGGCGGTGCTGCTTAGGAATATATGTAACGGTATTCTGTTCCATTTCGGCGCTATGGTTATATACTGCCTGCTCCACAGACCATATATGTTTTTCGTATACTACAGGTATCCTTTCATATTCCATACAGTGACGATGTCAGCGGTATATCTGTCATTGGTGGTGTGCGCCGCTCTGGTGAAATTTTTGGATGCATACAGAAAGAATCCGCATCTGGCGGCTGTGTATAAAGAGTTGATCGTATTTGGGGTATCTGCGGTATATCTGCTGCTTACACTGTCGAGAACGGGATATCTGGCGATTATTGTCATGGCTGTGGCAATTATTCCTACGATGTGCTTTTCACTCAAGACAAGATGGCGCAGTATGATGCACAGCATAGGGATGATGGCGATTGCGGCGGTACTTTGCTTTCCGGTGGTTTTTAGTGCGCAGAGAATGATACCTGCTGTAGTGGCAAGACCTGAGGCGTTTGAGATTGAAGAGTTTCCTACGGAGATTGTACATGGGAGGGACACAGACTCCCGATTCTATATTACGATACAGCGTTTTATACAGGTGTTCCAGATGAAGGTGCTGGGCATTCCGGAGGAAAAAAGCTTAAGAGCGATTTATATGGTAGTTGATGCCAGCGAGGAAATGTTTCATAATGCACTGTTCATTGATACCAATGAGATTCTGCTCGTATCAACGGAAGATGTGGCTGTAGATGCGGGAATGGCTGATACCACTCCGGAGAGCGAACCGGAAGAGTACTCATATACAAACGGCAGACTGGAAATTTTCAGATTGTATTATAATAACCTCAATAAAATTGGGCATGATGATATGGGTATTATGGAGCCGAATGGGCATTACAATGTCCATGCGCATAATATATATCTTCAGGTTGCCTATGACCACGGCATTTATGTAGGGATTGTGTTTATCCTGTTAGGTGCCGGGACGTTGATACAGGCGGCGGTCTATTTTCATAAGCGAAGGGAAGACAGGGCGTGCGCGGCACTGCCGCTTGCTGTCTTGATCTTATTTGCCGTTGCGGGTCTGACAGAGTGGATATTCCATCCTTGCAGTCCGATCGCATATTGTTTACTGCTGACGTTGGCACCGCTCCTTGTTGACAGACAAAGGACGGCGTAGGAAAAAGCTATGGAAAAGAAGAGAAAAACATTTAATGTAAAACTATTATACAGAAGAACCTGTCTGATTATATATGATATTATCAGTGTTATTCTGGCGAGCTACTTAGCAATTGTGATCCGTTACGAGTTTAATGTGGATTCGATTCCGGTGCACTTTATGGAGCCGATTGAGCAGTTTATGCCGATCAATATTCTGCTAACACTGGCAATTTTCTATTTCTTTCACCTGTACAGCAGTTTGTGGGCGTTTGCAGGCGAGACGGAATTGCAGAATATTGTCGTATCCTGCGTTTTATCAACGCTTATTAACAGTATAGGATTACAGTTTTTTAAGATAAAAGCACAGGCGGTTCCGAGAAGTTATTACTTTTTCTATCTGTTTTTACTGCTTACCTGTATCTTTACAAGCCGCTTTTCCTACCGGTTTTTCAGAGGATTAAAGCATAAGCAGCAGAATAAGAAGAACCTTATCTCGGTTATGGTAATCGGCGCGGGGGAAGCCGCTAACCTGATTATTAAGGAGATTGTAAACAGCAATTTCTCTACTATGGTTATTAAATGCATTATTGATGATGATAAAGGAAAATGGGGAAGATATATTCAAGGCATCAAAGTCGTCGGCGGACGGGACAAGATTGTGGAGTGTGCAGACGTCTACGATGTGGATGAAATCATTGTGGCAATGCCTTCGGCAAGCAGGGCAGAGATCAGGAAGATATTGGAGATCTGTAAGGATACCAATTGCAAACTGCGCTCCCTTCCGGGAATGTATCAGCTCGTGAATGGAGAAGTGAACGTCGCTAAACTGCGTGATGTGGAAGTAGAAGATCTGCTTGGAAGAGATCCCATTACCGTGGATTTAAATTCCATTATCGGTTATGTTCAGGGCAAGGTAATACTAGTCACCGGGGGAGGCGGCTCCATCGGCAGTGAGTTGTGCAGACAGATTGCAACGCATAAACCGAAACAGCTTATAATCGTGGATATTTATGAAAATTCGATCTATGACGTTCAACAGGAGTTAAAAGCCAGATACCCCGAATTAGATTTGGTAGTATTGGTGGCTTCGGTGAGAAATACGAACCGCATGAATTATATTTTTTCAACATATCATCCGGATATTGTATATCATGCGGCGGCGCATAAACATGTACCCTTGATGGAAGACAGCCCTACAGAGGCGATTAAAAATAATGTATTTGGAACTTTTAAGACTGCTCAGGCGGCGGCTATGAGCGGGGTACAGCGTTTTGTCATGATTTCCACGGACAAGGCTGTGAATCCGACGAATATCATGGGTGCAAGCAAGCGCATCTGTGAGATGATTATTCAAACATTTGATAAACACTATGAGACAGAATTTGTGGCGGTCCGGTTCGGCAATGTGCTGGGAAGCAACGGAAGCGTGATTCCGTTGTTCCGCAAACAGATTGCCGCGGGCGGTCCAGTGACAGTGACAGACCCGAATATCATCCGTTATTTTATGACGATTTCTGAAGCGGTATCCCTTGTACTGCAGGCAGGCGCATATGCAAGAGGCGGGGAGATCTTCGTATTGGATATGGGAGAACCTGTGAGAATACTGGATCTGGCGCAGAACCTCATCAAGTTATCCGGCTATCGCGTGAATGAGGATATTAAAATCGAATTTACGGGACTTCGTCCGGGGGAGAAGCTGTATGAAGAGCTTCTGATGGACGAGGAAGGTATGAAGGATACGGCGAATAAGATGATTCACATCGGCAAACCGATTGAGCTGGATGAGCATGAGTTCTTTACACAGCTTAAAGAGTTAAAGGATGAATGCCAGATAGAGAGTTCGGATATCAGACCGCTCATTAAAAAGATTGTTCCGACTTACCACAGCATGGACACAGAAGACGAAAAAATATAGAAAAGAGAGGCAATTATGGATAAGAAAAGGATTTATTTATCCTCGCCGACTATGCACGGGGACGAACAGAGATTTGTTCAGGAGGCTTTTGACACGAACTGGGTGGCTCCTTTGGGACCGAATGTTAATGCCCTTGAGAAAGAGATTGCGGAATATACGGATTGCGGTTATGCGGCGGCGCTCAGCGCAGGGACGGCTGCTATTCATTTAGGGTTAAAATTGCTGGAAATCGGACAGGGCGATGTGGTATTTGTATCGGATCTGACGTTTTCGGCGACCTGTAATCCAATCAGATATGAGAATGCGACACCGGTATTTATCGATGCGGAGCCGGATACATGGAACATGTCACCGGAAGCGCTAGAGAAAGCCTTCGAGAAATATCCGAATCCGAAGGCGGTAATCTGCGTTCATCTGTATGGTACTCCGGCGAAACTGGATGAGATCATGGCAATCTGTGAAAAGCACAATGTACCGTTGATTGAAGATGCGGCGGAATCTCTTGGAAGCACTTATAAGGGACAGCATACAGGTACTTTAGGGAAGTATGGCATCTATTCTTTTAATGGAAATAAGATTATTACGACATCCGGCGGAGGGATGCTGGTGTCCAAGGAAGAAGAGGCGATGAAGAAAGCTACCTTTCTTGCGACACAGGCGAGAGATCCCGCCAGACATTATCAGCATTCCCAGATTGGGTATAATTACCGTATGAGCAATATTACGGCAGGTATCGGCAGGGGACAGTTGATGCATCTGGAAGAGCATAAGGCGAAGAAAAAGGAAATTTACAGGCAATATAAAGAAGCATTTTCGGATATTCCGGAGATTACCATGAATCCCCTTAATCCGGACGGAGACGCTAACTGCTGGCTGTCCGGTATGATAATCGACAAAGAATGTAAAATAACACCCGATATGATAATGGATGCATTGGCGGCGGAAAATATCGAGTCAAGACCAGTCTGGAAACCCATGCATTTGCAGCCTGTTTTTGAGGAGTATGATTTCATACCGCATAATGAGGACGGAAGCAGTGTGGGAGAAGATGTTTTTAACAGAGGCTTATGCCTGCCCAGCGATATCAAGAATACGGCGGAGGATATGGAACTGATTATTCGGATAGTAAGAGGGTTTTTCAAGAATTGATTCCCAAACAGCCGCGCGTAATGAGAAAGGAAGGGAACGTGTATGTATAAAAATTGCATTAAGAGATGCTTAGATTTCCTGCTTTCTCTATGCGGAATCGTTGTGCTCAGTCCTATTTTGGTGGTGCTTGGTATTCTGGTCCGTGTGAAACTGGGGTCGCCCATCATTTTCAAGCAGGAGCGGCCGGGAAAGAACGAGAAGATATTTACACTTTGTAAATTTCGGACGATGACGGATAAGCGGGATGAAAACGGAGAACTTTTACCGGATTCGATGAGGCTGACAAAGTTCGGGAAATTCCTGCGTGCTGCGAGTCTGGATGAATTACCGGAACTCTTTAATATTTTGAAGGGAGATATGAGCATTATCGGTCCGAGACCGCTTCTGGTATCATATCTGCCGTATTACAGTGAACGGGAGAAGCTGCGGCACAGTGTACGCCCCGGATTGACTGGACTTGCACAGGTCAGCGGACGTAATTTTATCGACTGGGACAGGCGGCTTCAAAAAGACGTAGAATATGTGGAGAATCTTTCTTTCCGAATGGATGTGAAGGTGTTATGGCTGACAGTGCAGACCGTTCTCGGACACACCGAAGAAGTGGCTGAGGATACTAATGCAGTAGAGGGGAATTTTGCAGAGATCCGCAAAAAGAGACTGGAGGAGACTGGAAAACTAGTATGAATATTCTGATTTTGAGCGCCGGCACCCGGAACAAGGTGGTGCAGTATTTTAAGAAAGAAATAGGCAATACGGGCAGAGTCATTGCTACCGACTGCAGTAATCTTGCGCCGGCAGTCTATGATGCGGACAAGTTCTATCTGGTGCCGAGGATCACAGCGCCGGGATATATGGATGTGATTCTGGATATTTGCAGAAAAGAAAAAATAACGGGCGTTCTGTCATTGATTGATCCGGAACTGAGTATGCTGGCAAAAGAGAAAGAGCAGTTTCTGGGAATAGGAACAACACCTGTTATTTCCGACTATGATCTGGTGGAAACCTGCTTTGATAAGTACAAAATGTATGAACTGCTGTGTAAGATGCAGATTCCTGCTGCTAAGTGCTATCTTGACAAAGAAACATTTTATCAGGCTGTGGAAAAAGGCGAAATTGCTTATCCGGTATTTGTCAAGCCTGTGAAGGGAAGCGCCAGCCTGAACATTAATAAGGTAAACAGCCGTAAAGAGATAGAAGTATTATTCGATTTATATGATGACCTGATGATTCAGGAGTATATGGACGGACAGGAATACGGCGCGGATGTGTACATTGATATGATATCCGGTAAATGCACGTCCATATTTGTGAAAAAGAAGATTAAGATGCGTGCGGGGGAGACAGACAAATCGGTGTCCTGTAAGGATGAAGGACTTTTTGCCATGATACGGCAGTTCGTGGAGGAATGTGGTTTCCGCGGTATGATAGATATTGATATTTTTGAGATTAACGGAATTTATTATATTTCCGAGGTCAATCCCCGTTTCGGCGGCGGATATCCTCACGCTTACGTCTGCGGCGTCAACATGCCCGCATCGATTCTGCGCAATCTTGAGGGACAGGAAAATGAAGTGAGGATAGGAGATTATTCGGAAAACATTGTAATGATGAAATATAACGAAATTGCAGTCCGTGATATGAACGGGATGGAAATTGTACCTTAAGAACGGAGAGATATATGGGCAGGATATTGATTTTGACAAATTCTTCCGGCGGGCTGTATGATTTCCGCAATGAATTTGTTCAGGCGCTGCTGGCTGGACATGAGGTCTATGTCAGTATGCCGGACGATGTAAAAGAGAAGGAACTGACCGCGGAAGGCTGTCGGATCATCAAGACGGATATCAACCGCAGAGGTATTAATCCGTTGGAAGATCTGAAATTATACCGCACATACAGCCGGATGATGAAAGCGCTTAAGCCTGATCTGGTAGTCACTTATACGATCAAACCGAATATTTATGGCGGATTTGCGGCGGCAAGACGCAAAATTCCTTATATCGCTACGATTACCGGACTCGGCGGCGCTTTTGACAGAACCGGAATATTGCTTAGATTGATCGTCACGATGTATCGAACAGGGCTTAAGAAAGCCGCCTGTGTGTTTTTCCAGAATGAGGAGAACAGAGGGATTTTTCAGAGGCTTGGCATTACGGCAAAAAAAACAAGAATGGTTATGGGGTCAGGTGTCAATCTGGACAGACACCGCTATGAGGAATATCCCACCGGAGAAGATACACACTTTCTTTTTGTGGGCAGGGTGATGAAAGAACGTGGTATACTGGAGTATATCGAAGCGGCGGAGGCACTACATAGCGACAGCGTTTTTTTCGATATCATGGGATACTGTGATGAAGATTATCAGGACATGCTGGATGAACTGGAGCGGAAAGGAATCGTACATCAGATCGGTTTTCACACGGAGGTGCATCCGTATCTGGCAGCGGCGAGTGCAATCGTGGTGGCATCCTTCCATGAAGGAATGTCTAATGCTCTGATTGAAGGTGCGGCAACGGGAAGACCGGTGATAGCTTCAAATATCAGCGGATGCCTTGAAGCTTTTGAGGAAGGCCAGACAGGATTCGGATTTACGCCCGGTCATGCGGAGGAGCTGATTCGGGCGATGAAGATGTTTCTGTCACTTTCGACGAAGGAACGTGCTAAGATGGGACGAAGAGCCAGAGAGAAGATGGAGAAAGAATTCGACAGAAAGCTGGTCACAGGAGAATATATGGATGAAGTGCGGCTGATTCTGGGCAAATGATGGAGGTATAAAATGGATTTATATGAGAAAATTGTAAAGGGAGAAGAAAAATTATCTTTAGTGGGATTGGGCTACGTGGGTATGCCGATTGCGGTTGCCTTTGCAAGAAAGATCAAGGTAGTAGGCTTCGATCTCAATGAGGAAAAGATAGGATTATATAAGAGCGGCATTGATCCGACCAATGAGGTGGGCAATGAAGTAATCAAGAACACGACAGTGGAATTTACGGCTGACCCTGCTAAGCTGAAAGAGGCGAAATTCCATATCGTTGCAGTGCCGACGCCTGTCAATGACGATCATACGCCGGACTTGACACCGGTGGAGGGAGCAAGCCACATCTTAGGACAGAATCTGACCAAGGGATCTATCGTTGTATTTGAATCCACGGTTTATCCGGGTGTCACAGAGGAGACTTGTGTGCCGATTCTTGAGCAGGAGTCCGGATTGAAATGCGGTGTGGACTTTAAGATCGGTTATTCGCCCGAACGTATTAACCCCGGCGACAAAGTACATCGCTTGGAAACTATCACAAAGATCGTATCCGGTATGGATGAGGAGACGCTTGATATTGTTGCTAAAGTGTATGAGCTGGTAGTTGAGGCAGGAGTATACCGTGCAGAATCCATCAAGGTAGCCGAGGCGGCAAAAGTCATTGAAAACAGTCAGAGGGATATCAATATTGCGTTTATGAATGAACTGTCAATGATTTTTCACAAGATGGATATAGATACCAGAGCAGTGCTTGAGGCTGCCGGAACAAAGTGGAATTTCCTGAAATTTATGCCGGGACTTGTGGGCGGACACTGCATAGGTGTAGATCCTTATTATCTGACGTATAAAGCGGAAGGGCTGGGATATCACTCACAGATCATTTTGTCGGGACGCCGCATCAATGATGATATGGGCAGATATGTGGCAGAGAGTCTGGTGAAAAATCTGATCAAAGCGAGGATACCTGTCAGGAACGCGCGGGTAGCGATTTTAGGATTTACATTCAAGGAGAATTGCCCTGATACGAGAAACACGAAAGTAATTGATATCTATAAGGAGCTGGGAGAATATGGGATTGATCCCGTTGTAGTGGATCCTGCCGCTGACGCGGACGAGGCGAAGCGGCTGTATGGTATTAGTTTCCAGACGATGCAGGATGTCACAAATATGGATGCAGTGGTCATTGCAGTGGCACATGATGCATTTTCAAGTCTGGACAAGAAGCAGATTGGCGCATTTTATAACCCTGCGAACAAGCAGAAGGTTTTGATGGATATTAAGGGATTATTAGACAGGAAAGAGTATCTGACAGAGGATTATCTGTATTGGAGATTGTAAAAAGAAGAAAAATACCAATTAAATCATGGTGTATTCTGGCGGGACTGCTGATATTCTTCTTAGGTATGCTTGCAGTCTGCGGTGTAGGTGTATACAATGACTCCGAGCAGTATATTACAATGCATATACACCGGGAACCGCTTTACCCTCTGTTTCTGGCGTTTTTCCGCAAGATATGCGGTGACGGCTATCTGACAGTGGCGGCGGCGGTACAGGGCATGCTGGCGGCGGCAGGTATTTGGATTCTTACTGAATATCTTACCGTACACTTTAAGCTGAGGATATGGGAAGAACTGATCATTGTTTTTCTGCACCTTGTTCCGCATCTGATAACGAAGTATGTATCCGCCCTGAATATTTTTTTGGAAAATTCAGTGATGAGTGAAGCGCTTTGCATTCCGCTCTTTTATATTTTCCTGTATTTTCTGCTTCGTATGCTGTTTGAGCATCGCAGGAGAGATGTGGTATTATGTCTGCTGTTTGCATTCCTGCTGTCAATGACAAGAGGACAGATGATGAGCACAATCCTGATGTGGATGGTACTGCTCCTATTGAAGATGATATTGGAGAAAAAATACCGTGCGCTCATCTTTCCGGTCATTGCTGTTGCCGCGGTGTTTGGTTTGCGCAGCTTGACAGTTCATGTATATAATTACGCTGTCACCGGATATTTTATGGGAAATACTTATGGACAGATAAACACGCTGACTAATGTGATCTACGCCTGTGATGAGGAAGACGGAGAGGTATTTGATGAGGGGAGTCTTGAGAGAAAGTTCTTTGAACAGTTTTATGCCAAGGCGGATGCTATGGGCTTAAACTATAAATACGGCGGTGATACTTTGACGCAGAGGGCAGAGCATTTGGAAGAGTATCACGACCAGTTGAAGTTTGAAGTGCTGGAAGCAGATTTGTCGGCGTACTATTTCAGTCTGGGTGAGATAGACTACTATGAGCAGAGCAGCATGTCGGATGTGATGGCGGGCGGTATGCTGAAAAAACTATTGCCTGTGTGCTTTGGTCAATGGCTGTATGACTATATTTTGCTGTGTACCAACGGGTTTATCAGAAGTATAGCTGTAGTGCATCCGCTGATCAACTGGATTGCGGTTCTGTTCTACGCAGCAGCCGTTTTACTTGTTGTATGGCATATATGGCGCGGGAAACGATACAGTGCGGCATGGATGATGGGAACGGCGCTTCTGTTTATTGCGGCGAATGTGTGTGCAACATCTATAACAATCATGTGTCTTTCAAGGTATATGATCTATGGTTTTTCTCTTTTCTATACGGCGTTATTTTTGTCGGTAAGAGAATTAAAGATAAAGCAGAATGAGGTGTGAAAAAATGGGATATCGTGATATTAAGTTTGATGCAGACAGTGTGTTTCTGGTAGGCGGCGGCGCCGGATTTATCGGCTCCAATATCTGTGATGCGCTGATCGATATGGGCTATACCGTGCGTTGTCTGGACAACCTGTCTACCGGTAAATATGAGAACATTGAACATTTAATCGGAAATGAGAAATTTACTTTTATCAAAGGGGATATCAGAGATCTGGATACCTGTAAGAAGGCGGCTGAGGGTGTAACTTATGTACTCAATCAGGCGGCGTGGGGCAGTGTGCCCCGCAGTATCGAGATGCCTCTTTTATATGAGGAAATCAACATACGCGGGACGCTTAATATGATGGAGGCGGCAAGAGAGTGCGGTGTTAAGAAATTCGTGTTTGCGTCCAGTTCTTCGGTCTATGGTGATTCCACGACGCTTCCGAAGAAGGAAGGACAGGAGGGTAAAGTGATCTCGCCATACGCGCTGACCAAGAGGGTAGATGAGGAGTACGGCCGTCTGTATAAGCAGTTATACGGGCTGGACACCTATGGACTGCGTTACTTCAACGTATTCGGACGCAGGCAGGATCCCGAAGGAATGTATGCTGCAGTTATTCCGAAATTTATCAAGCAGCTTCTGCATGGGGAAGTTCCGACAATCAACGGAGACGGAAGACAGTCCAGAGACTTTACTTATATCGACAATGTGATTGAAGCGAATCTGCGTGCCTGCCACGCGTCCAGTGAAGCGGCGGGACAGACATTTAATATCGGAGCAGGCGGAAGGCTGTTCTTAATTGATATCTATAACCATTTGTGTAAGGCGCTGGGAAAAGATGTGGAACCGAATTACGGACCGCCCCGCAAGGGTGACGTGAGGGATTCCAATGCGGATATCAGCAAAGCGCGTGAGCTCTTGGGCTACGACCCGGAGTATGATTTTGAGAAAGGCATTGCTCTGGCGATTGACTGGTATAAGGAGTATCTGAAATAGGGAATGCGCGGGAAATACCTTTAAGATCTATAGAGGAGACGGGTTGATGAAGTACAGGGTAGTTGTGTTCGGGGTAAAGGACACCTCGGAAAATATAGTTGAATTTATTCAGAAGCAGATATGTCCGGTGGATCTGGTGATTACGATCAGTCATGAGGTGACTAAGAAGAATCAGGTGTCAGGTTATAAGGGATTGTCGGTGCTGACAGAGAAATACGGTATTCCCGTCCACGAGGCGGACAGCTATTTTCTGACGGATGATAAGACGCAGAAGTTTATGAGTGAGAACGAGTTTGATATCGGGATTTCCATGGGATGGCAGAGGCTGATACCTAAATCTGTGCTGGACTGTTTTAAGTACGGTATTTATGGATTCCATGGGAACTGTGGATATCTGCCTTTCGGGAGAGGACGCTCACCGCTCAACTGGTCGATCATTCTGGGGGATACAAGGTTTAATCTGAATATGTTCCGGTATGATGAGAAAGCGGACAGTCCAAATGTATTTGCAACGGAGATGTTTTCGATCACACCGCATGACGATATACGGACAGCACAGTATAAGAACATGATCTGCTCCAAAAACCTGATCCGTAAGCTGCTTAAGGCATACGAGGAAGATAACATTGTGATTCGCACGGAGTCCAAAGACTATGATTCGTGGTACGGCAAGCGGACAGCGGCGGACGGCAAGATTGACTTTCATGCAAGGACGCGGGAAATCTATAATCTGATTCGTGGTGTTGCGGCTCCTTTTCCGGGAGCCTATGCGATGATCGGAGAGGATCAGGTGACTGTGTGGGAGGCTCATCCTTTTGATGAAATGATTGACTTCTCGGCTTATGCGCCGGGGGAGGTCATTGATATTTTTGATGATAAACCGGTAGTGCGCACGGTGGACGGTTCCCTGTTGATCGACAGGTATGAGTGTGCAAAACAGATTAGTGTAGGAGACGTACTGGCGTAGAGTTAAGGTGTGCAGCTTCATGATTTGTGCCGCCTCGCCGTGTAAACGCTCTGGAACGGAGAATAACATGTCAGAGACAATTCGGATACTGCATGTGCTGGGCGGTGTCGGTCTGGGCGGCGCGGAGAGCCGCATAATGGACTTGTACCGCCAGATGAATAGAGACGAGATTCAGTTTGACTTTCTAGTTCATAGTGAAGCTATGAACTTGTACACTGCTAGTGACACAAGTGTCAGAAAACCGGAATTTTACGATGAGGAAATTCAGCGGCTGGGGGGACATATCTATGTACTTCCTAAGTTTAAGGTATACAACTATCTGACTTACAAGAGAGCGGTGCAGAAGTTTTTCGAGGAGCATCACGAATTTCAGGTGGTTCAGGGACATATGACCAGTACTGCGGGTATTTATCTGCCAATTGCTAAAAAGTGCGGTATTCCCGTTACAGTGGCGCATTCCAGAAATGCCGGTGTGGTGAAGGGGCTCAAGGGTATCGCTACAAAATTTTTCAGAAGGAATCTGGTGAACAAGGCAGATTATTGTTTTGCATGTTCAGAACTTGCCGGAGCGGATGTGTTTGGCGAGGAAGCCATGCGTCAGGGCAGGGTAAAGATCATTCACAATGCGATAGACGCGGGCAGATTTACATATGATGCAGATAAACGAAAGAAAGTCAGAGAGCAGCTTGGCATGACAGATCAACTGGTACTCGGACACGTGGGGCGTTTCAATTATCAGAAAAACCACCCTTATCTGATTGACATATTTGCAGCTCTGTGCAAGATCAGACAAGATGCAATGTTGATTCTTCTAGGCGAAGGACAGGACATGGAGGGTATCAAAGAGAAATGCCGTCAGCTTGGTATTGAGGATAAGGTCAGATTTCTGGGCAATCAGAAACGGCCGGAGGATTATTATCAAGCGATGGATATCTTTCTGCTGCCTTCTTTTTTTGAAGGACTTCCGGGAGTGCTGGTGGAGGCACAGGCAGCAGGACTCAAATGCTTTGTGTCGGATACGATCACGAGAGAGGCGCAGGCTACGGATCTGGTCACTTATTTAAGTATAGAACAGCCTGCTGGAGAGTGGGCAAAGAGGATTCATGCAGAGGCGGCCTACCAGAGACGTGATACCTATCAGACGATGCGAGATTCAGGATTTGATGTAGAAACACAGGCGTCAGGGTATCAGTTGTTCTATCAGAAAGGGGACAGCTCGAAGTTATGAAAAAATTATTATTGATCGTGCCTTCTTTACATCAGGGCGGATTGGAAAAAGTATGCGCGGCGACGGCGAGACTTATGCAGCCGTATTTTGATGTGCAGATAGCCATTTTTGATTCACGCAGTATAGCTTATGATATCAAGGGAATTCCGACAGCTGATCTGCATCTGCCAAGCCGTCCCGACAAAATCGGCAAAGTTATCAATGTGATTAAGCGCGGTTTTAAACTGCGCAGCCTTATGAAAAGAGAACATATTGATATCGCATATAGTTTCGGACCGACGGCAAATCTGGCAAATATTGCCTCTGGTGGCAAGGCGGAGAAGTGGTTTGGTATAAGAAGCTATATGGATATGGGTAATCCGAAACAGATACGCCTCTTTTGCAGATGTGCAGACAGAGTGATCTGCTGTTCCGAGACAATCTGTCGTGAGGTACAGGAAAAGTATCGGTGCGATAAGGCGGTGACCTTGCAGAATCCTTTTGACATGCAGGAAGTAAAAGCGTTGTCCGAACGGGAGGAAGCGGAGCTGCCTTGGAGTGATGGACGCATTCTGATTTCCATGGGGAGAGAGGATGTAGTGAAAGGATTTTGGCATCTTATCAAAAGTTTTTCGCTTGTTCATGCAAAGCTTCCGGACACCAAGCTTATGATTATCGGCAAGGGAGAATTCCTACCATACAGAGAGCTGGCGGGGAAACTGGGACTTGATGACGTGGTTTATTTTACCGGGCTTAAGAAAAATCCTTATCCTTATTTGAGAAAAGGCAGTTTATATGTTCTGACCTCCTACTACGAAGGGTTCCCTAATGCGATGGTGGAGGCGATGTCCATGGGGCTTCCGGTGATTGCGACGGATTGCATGACAGGACCGCGGGAAATTCTGGAGGATAAGTATGGCATATTGATTCCGAACATGAGTCCGGAGGAAAATTTTGATCCGCAGAACATTACGGAAGAAGAGAAAAACCTCGCACGGGAGATTATCAATCTTCTTGAGGATCAAGATAAGACGGAGCATTACCGCACGATGGCGGTAAAACGCGCAGGAGATTACACGGCAGAATCCTATATTGAGAGAATACGAAATTGGGCGGAGGAACGCTGATAAGCACATAAGATAAACGGCAGATGCCGGACAGATCAAAAGCGTAATAGGAGAAATACGAAAACTGATGGAAACAAACACAGAGAATAAAATGCATATGCCGCAGAAACGACAGTTTCTCATATTGATTCCGTTTGCATTATTCTATTCTGTTGCAGCTATGCTGACTGAAATGGAGAAGGCGGCGTCTATGGGAATGATGCGGAGCCTTGGAAAATTTATCCTGTGGCTGGCTTCAAGCTACATAGTTCTTTTCATGACCTGTATGATTATCTCACAAAAGAGCGTTATCGCGGCGAAAATTTCCTTTTTATCCCGGATACCAAAACAAAAGCCCCGGCAGGGGAAATGGTATATCTATGTACTTTTTACGGTAGTCTGTCTGCTGGGGTACCTGCCTTACTATCTGATGTATTACCCGACATGGCTGAGCAATGATGCGGTATGGCAGATTCAGCAGGTTCTGGGTTGGGTGCCCGGTTCAAATCATCATCCCTACTTTCATACCTTAATACTCAAGGCGCTGTTTATGACCGGCTATCGGATGTCAGGCACGTATACGGGCGGAGCGGCTTTCTATACTTTCTTTCAAATACTGATTATGGCTATGGTGTTTGCGTTTTTCCTGTATCAGTTATATAAACGGGGAACAAGGATTATATGGCTTGTTCTGGCATTGCTGTTCTATGCGTTCCTTCCGGTTAATGCACTGCTTACGATCTGCATGGGGAAGGATGAGTTCTTTACGGCATCACTCTTATTCTTTGCATGGATGACGGTGGAGTTTGATCTGGACGCAGAAGGAGAAAAGGGCACACATAAGAAAAATGTTTTGAGATGGATGATATATTTTGCCACAGGGCTTCTCGTGTGTCTTCTGCGGAGCAACGGTATCTTTATCTTCTTTGGAACTGCAGTGGTTTTGGTGATTTACAGAATGATAACAAGGAAGTTTCCTGTCAGAACATTTGCATGTATGGCGGCTGTGTTAGTGTGCTATCTGATTTATCAGGGACCTGTGCTTGATGCACTGCATGTGGAGCCGCCGGATACGATAGAGGGGCTGACCATGCCGACACAGCATGTTTTGTGCGCCTATCTGAAAGGCGGTGAACTCACAGAGGAAGAGATCGAGATGATCGACAGAGTAGTTCCGGTTGATGAGGTGGGCGATTACTACAATCCATGGCTGTTTGATATTGTCAAGAATTTTATACGGGAATCGGGCGACCAACAGGTGATCGCGGACAATAAATGGGAGTATTTTAAACTGTGGCTCAGAGTAGGTCTGCGTAACCCGCTGCAGTATACGGTGGCAGAAGTCAGGCAGACTGCGGGATATTGGGCGTATAAGGTGAGGGACTACCAATATTTGTACGGGGAATATTATATGGTTGACAATCCCTTTGAGATGACGACACAGAGAAAATTATTCACCTATGATAACGAATTGGCGATGCATGATTTCCTGATGAATTTTCAGGATTTTTACAACAAAGTGTGGAGTCTGGGGTTAAATACATGGCTCATGATTTTCGGGATTGCTTACATGCTGTATGACAGAAGAAATATGATGATTTACGTTCCGTTTATTATGATGCTTGTGACGCTGCTTCTGGCGGCGCCGGTATACAATGAATTTCGCTATGCGTACGGACTGTTCACGGCACTTCCGTTCTTACTCAGCTACAGTCTCGGAGTGAGGAAGGATATAAATGTGCCTTCGGGCGTTAGTGGCGAAGAGAGTACAGGTAAAACAGATGAAGAAGTGGTGTAAGGCGCTTTTGTTTATTCTTCCGCTTCTGTGTATGGTGGCAGCGGTCAACTGGTATGTGGATTCTTACGCATATCTGAGAGTCACCTATGACGGGATCGGTGAACATATGGCAGTAAATTCAATGAATGTGGCAGGGCTTGAAGAGTCGGATTTCAATGACCGGAAACTACTTCTTGCCTGTCTGCGACAACAGGAAGAAGCAAAGGAACTGATTGTTGCAGGTTCCAGCCGGGTGATGAATTTCGATCACACGATGTTTGGGACAGATTCCTTCTACAATACGGGACTGTCTGAGTCTACCATTTACGATCTGCTGGCAGTCACAGGGATTCTTGAACAAAATGGACAGATGCCGGAGCAGATGATCATAGGGGTGGATGCTTTTCTTTTCAATGCAAGTCATAACAATGAACGTTGGATGGAGCTGGAAGACTATGAGGTCTATATGGAGCGGCAGATTGCGGCTTGGTCCGGCAATACCGTTTCAAAAGAAGGCGCCACGGAAGCGCAAAGCGGCACAGGACATACGGTTATGGCATCGGAGATCGCTACAGGCAGAGACAACAGCAAATGGCTTTCTTTGGATTATTTCCGCTATAACATCACACTTTTGCCGGAACATAAACGGTTTGCCGTAGAATATACGCGGGATTGGGAGGCGGCGCAGTATCTAAAGCATTATGACGGCAGTATTGCCTATCAGAGAGATTTGCGTGAAGTCGATGTCAAAGATGTGGAGGAACTTACGCGGCAGTCCATAGAGGAACAGGTAGTCTACCGCATGACGGATTTTCATGAGATTGATGAGCAGAGTATGCAGCTGTTTGCGGCACTCGTGGACTATCTGGAACAGAGCGGTGTGGAGGTTATCTTGTACTTGCCACCCTATTCGCCCATGATGTATAATTACATAGAATCTGCCGGGCAGTATCAGATTACCTTTCAGATAGAAGAGAGAATCAGGCAGATCGCGGCAGATAAGCATATAGCGCTGTACGGATCATACGATCCGGCGGGATGCGGGCTTGAGATGGCAGATTTATATGATATCTATCATGTGAAAACGGAGAAGATGATGGATACGTTTTATCCGGTGTTCCTGCCGGAGTGAGAGAAAGGTTTGGTTTGTAAAATATGAAAGCAAATGTTACCTATTGGTTGGACCAGAGCGCAGCTAGGCTGCCCGATAAGATTGCTTTTGCGGATGAACGCAGGGAAATCACATTTGGACAGCTTAGAACGCAGGCTATGGCGTTAGCAACACAGATGCTGGAGAGAAAATTATTTAAGAAACCGGTAGTCATCTATCTGGAAAAGGGTGTTGATGTGCTGGTTTCTTTTATGGGCGCGGCATATAGCTGCAACTTTTATTCTCCTATTGACATAGATATGCCGGCAAGCCGTGTCAATAAGATTCTGGAAGTGCTGCAGCCGTCGTTGGTCATTACTACGGCTGAACTGCGTGAGACTTTTGAGGGCTACGAATATGAGGGCGATTATCTGATATTTGAGGATGCTATCGGTGAGCCCGTAGATGAGGAGATCGTTGATGCCGCGCGATGCCGCGGCATAGACACGGATCTGTTATATGTGCTGTTTACTTCGGGATCCACAGGCGTTCCGAAGGGTGTGACGATCAATCACAGATCTGTCATTGACTATATTGACTGGGTGACGGAAACTTTTGATATTACTGAGGAGGACAGTTTTGGCAATCAGGCGCCCTTCTATTTCGATAATTCAATTCTGGATATTTACAGCACGATCAAGAGCGGTGCGACCACTTATATTATTCCAAAGAATCTGTTTGCACAGCCGGTTCCTTTGCTGGAATATCTCAAAGAAAAGAAGATCAACACGATCTTCTGGGTGCCGTCGGCTCTTATAGTGGTGGCGAAGCTGAAAGCATTCCGCAATGTGGATTTGTCCGATACTCTGCATAGAGTATTGTTCTGCGGTGAGGTGATGCCCAATAAACAGCTCAACACATGGCGTAAATTTCTGCCGGATGTTTTGTATGCGAATTTGTACGGACCGACCGAGATTACGGACGCCTGCACCTACTATATTGTAGACCGTGAATTTGCGGATGATGAACCGCTTCCTATCGGCATTCCGATGGCAAATACGGATATTTTGGTTTTAAATGATAAAGACGAGCCTGTAAAGGACGATGAAATAGGGGAACTCTGTGTGAGAGGCACTTCCCTGTCCATGGGATATTACAACAATCCTGAGAAAACAAAAGAGGCTTTTGTACAGAATCCGTTAAATCCGACGGTGCCTGAGACGATATACCGCACAGGTGATCTGGTAAAATATAATGAATATGGCGAGATCGTTTATCTGTCCCGAAAGGATTTCCAGATCAAACATATGGGACATCGGATTGAGCTTGGTGAGATTGAGACAGCCGTCTCCTCGCTTGAAGAGATTGCGCTGTGCTGCTGTCTGTATGATGAGAAACGTCAGAAGATCGTGTTGTTTATTGAAGAAGAGCTGGAGAAGGCTTATATTAACGAGCAGATTTCCGGATTGGTGCCGGAGTATATGCTGCCCGGCAAAGTGATCTCACTTGAGAAAATGCCGATTAATGCCAACGGCAAGATTGACAGGGTGAAGCTGAAGGAATACTTGTAATGGACATGAAAACATCATTTCAAAAAGTCGTCATCCTCGGCTATGGCAAGGTGACAGGCGAAGTACTGCAGTATGTATACGACAGGCAGGCAGAATACGGATATCAGTTAGGGTTTATCGAGCATGAAGTGCATCCCTTAAGTATCACGGAGAAGATTTGCAGTGAAAACGGCATTCCTTTTATGCGGATCACAGATAAAAAGGAACTTGCCGCTATGCTTAACAGGATTACGGAGAAGACGCTGATTATCAGTGCCAGCAATAATTTTCTGTTTCCGGCATCCTTAGTGGACAAGCCGAACATCACAATCATTAATTTCCACAATGCCCTTCTTCCGGACTATCCCGGCAGAAATGCGCCGACATGGGTGATCTATATGGGCGAGAAGGAGACGGGTATCACATGGCACTATGTAACCGCAGGTGTGGATGAAGGCAATATCATCATTCAGAAACGATGCGGAATCACAGAAGACATGAAGGCATATGAACTGACGGAATTGCTTATGGATCTGGCGGGGGAAGCCTTCCGTGAGAGCTTTGCGGATATTATGTCGGAGAGTGCAGTGACGAGAGCGCAGGGATTTGACCCTGACCGACGAATGTACCGTTCTTATGAAGTTCCGGCAGACGGATTCTTTGAGATGACGGATAAACCGGAGGACATCTATCGCCTGCTCAGAAGTGTAGATTATGGCAAGAATGATATTTTTCCGCCTATGAGGACTATCATAGATGGAAAAGAAACAGAAATTCTCAGGTATCGCAGGATTTCTCAGGATAAACGTAAAGAAGGAGAAGGGCTTATATATCTGCCGCTAAATGCGGATACATTATTAAAACTAAAATATAGATTTATGGATTAATGGGATTTTTACTATACAACTTACAATATTAAGAATTGGCTGCTTCATTGATGAGGCAGAAAGGAGAGGGTCAGACAATGGAAGAAAAAATTTTGGAGATCTTGGAAGAGCATTGCGAAGAAGCAATTGATTATGATGGTGAGAGCATGATGGAGGATGGTATTATAGACTCTTTTACCGTTATCAATCTGATTAGTGATTTAGAGGATGAATTTGATATCGAAATTGACGCAAAATATGTTGTAGCAGAGAATTTCAAGAATAAAGAAGCCATCATTGCTCTTGTGCAGAAGTTGGTGGAGGAATAAATGCAGTTTATATCGTATTCTTTTGTGATACTCTGGATGCTTGCTTTTGCGCTGTATTATTTGTTTCCGAAGAAAATGCAGTGGTATGTTCTGCTGACTGTAAGTCTTCTGTTCTATATTATCGGATTGAAAGGGTTTCCGATTGGACTGCTCCTGACAGGAGTTACGACATACGGCTGTGGTCTGTACCTGAAAGAAAAACTCGAAGAAGAGAAGGAGAAGCTGCAGCAGTGCGCCGACAAAGAGACTAAGAAAGCACTGAAAACAGAGTTCCAGAAGAAAAGAAAAAGAGTTCAGATTCTGTATATCGCATTCAATTTGGGATTGCTGGTGTTTTACAAATATGTGGTGGTTGCACTGCCTTTGGTGGAGAGACTGACGGGAACCTATGCAGGTTTTCTTGAAAAGGTGATGATGCCGTTAGGAATATCCTTCTACACACTGACTGCGATCAGCTATGTGGTTGATGCCGGAAGGGAAAACTGTGCAGTGGAGACTAATTTCCTGAAAGTAGTATTGTTTCTGGCATATTTTCCATCTGTCACGCAGGGACCTTTTAACCGCTTTGCACCTATGAAAGAGCAGTTTGAAAAAGAGCATGAATTTCAATATGACAGAATGCTTCGCGGCATACAGCGTTTTATCTGGGGGGCTTTTAAGAAATTAGTGATCGCCGACAGACTTGGCATTTTTGTGGACAGAGTGTATGGCGTGGAGCCTTCCGCTGTTCCGGGCAGTATTTTTGCCTGTGCTACGGTTTTTTATATGTTACAGCTATATGCGGATTTTTCGGGCTACATTGATATGGCGGCGGGTGTCAGTGAAACATTTGATATCATGCTGCCCGACAACTTTAAGAGACCCTATTTCTCGAAGTCGGTGGCTGAGTTCTGGCGTAGATGGCATATCACGCTGGGAACATGGTTCAAGGATTATGTGATGTTTTCTTTTGTTATGTCGGGAACAGGGCGTAAGATTTCTAAAGCGTGTAAGAATAAATGGAACGGTATGGGAAAACAGGTGGCGCCAATTATCGGAACAATGCTTGTCTGGTTTTTCACGGGTATATGGCACGGCAGAACGGTAAGTTATATGCTGTGGGGAGTCTATTATGGTGTGATCATGAGCATTTCCCTTGTTTTGGAACCGTCTTATGCGGTGTGGAAAGAGAAACTCCACATCAGGGATGGTAAAATATGGACTTTTGTCCGTATGGCGAGAACATGGCTGATCGTCTTTGTGGCGGATGTGTTGATCAGAAGCGGGAGTATGGCACAGGCGGGAGCGATATATGCATCTTTTCTGACGCGGCTTGATGTCAGATGTCTACTTTCACGGGAAATTACTTCTTACGGGATTAGCAAATATGAATTTGTGCTTTTGTTTGCCGTATTGTTGATCTGGCTTATGGTTTCTGTGCTGGAAGAGCGCGGAGAGGATGTGCGGACATACCTTTCCCACAGACCGGTCATAGTCAGATGGGTCTGCTATTACGGAATCGTACTTCTGCTGCTGATCACGGGAATTTATGGCGGCAGTTATGACACGGCGGTGTTTATGTATCAGAGCTTTTAGGATGGATGGATTATGCGCAAAATTGCTTTTCATTTAAATTGCTTGGAGCAGGGCGGAGCGGAGCGTGTTGTCACGAATCTGGCGAACCGGTTTGCCAAGGAAGGATATCAGGTTATCATAGCCACAGAGTGGTACGGGGAGAATGAATTTCAGATTGACCCTAAAGTGAGGCGGGTACATGTGGGCTTGAGAGAGGGCGATGAGAAGAAGCATCGTCTGATACAGTTTATGTTGCGGGTGAAGTATCTGAGAAGATTTCTGAAGGAAGAGAAACCGGATATCCTTATTCCTTTTGCGAGAAAAGCGCTCTACAGGGGATTGATGGCGGCATATTTTATCAAAATACCGGTGCTTATCTCCATTCGTACTGATCCTGTGGGGCATTATGAGGAGCGTTCAGATAAAATACAGATTCCACTGTTGTTTCCGAGGGCGGATGGGTGCGTCTTCCAGACGGAGGGAGCAAAAGAGTTTTTTGCACCGAGATTACAGGACAATTCCCGGATTATATTAAATCCGATCAATGGGAAATATATCGGAGTGCCGAGGCCGGAGAAACGGAGCAAGACTATAGTTCAGTCGGGCAGGCTGGTGGACTTTAAGAATCAGCCGATGTTGATTCGGGCTTTTGTTAATGTGCATAAGAAGCATCCTGAGTATGATTTGAAAATATATGGCGGAGATTCCTTTGACGGGACGAAGGAGATACTAGAAGGGCTGATCGGGGAATTTCATGCGCAGGACTATATACATCTGATGGGCGCCAGTGACAGTCTGGAGAAAGATTTGGCGGATGCGGCGCTCTTTGCGTTTACCTCAGACTGGGAAGGGCTTCCGAACGCACTTATGGAGGCGATGGCGTTAGGACTTCCAATAGTGGCAACAGACTGCCCCTGCGGCGGACCGAGGACAATCATGACAAATGAGGTGGACGGGCTTTTGATTCCGATTAAGGATCAGCAGGCAGTGGAGGATGGAATCAACCGCCTGATAGAAGATCCTGAGCTTGCAGAAAGGCTCGGCATGGAAGCAAGGAAGATTGCTGACAGGGCGAACGATCAGGTTGTCTTTGAACAGTGGAGAGATTATATAGAAGAATTGTGTATGCATTACAGTAAGCCGTCCGATGGGAGGACAGGAGATGAATCTAAGTAAAAATTTGAAGAGGCTCATAATAGCGCTGAATGTTTTGATCATATTTTTTATGGCACTAATCATAACCGTAGGCGCCGGCTATACTGTGCTGGTGGGGGATGATTTTACAAACGGTGTCAGGATTGGCGCCTTTCATGTCTCCTTTTTTGAATATCTGGGAGCCTCTTTCGATTATGTGAAATCTATGTATATGGATTGGCAGGGACCGTATTTTGCGATGTTTATACAGGCGTTTCTGTCTCCCGTCAATAATTTCGGGTTGGTGCAGCTGCGGGTTGTGATGATGGCAAACGCCCTTTTCTTTATGGGATCGCTTCTTTTTATGGTCTGGAGTGCGCTGGATTATGTGCTGGGAGAGCAGGATAAGAAGCTGCATGTCAGATTGACTATTTTCTCGGTTATTCTTTTTTCGATTCTGGATTCAGAAATCTTTACGGAAATATTTTTCTGGTATTGTGGCGCAACGGCTTATTGTATGCCGCTTTCCGTCTTACAGATTTCTGTCGGACTGTTCCTTTTATTAAACAAAGAACTTTTGAATAAGAAAAAGAAAAACGTTTTGACGGCGGCATCCGCGCTGACACTCTTTCTCGCGGCAGGGGGAACGCTTGCGATAACCGGAGCAGGCTGCTATATTATTCTGCTGTTGACAGTGGGCTTCTATCTGGTCTCCAAGAAAATTTCCGTCAGAAATATTATTGTCATGGCAGCGGGAATCATAGGAGCACTGATCAACGTGGCAGCACCCGGCAATTATGCCCGTCATTCGGAGAGTGCCGGAGAGGGATTTCTGCTGTTCAAAGCGGTAAAGTGGACGATCAAAAACGTATGTGCGGAGACAGAACGGCTCACGAAGGAGACGCTGTTTGGCGTAATGATCGTTGTTATGATACTGATGGGCGTCTATCTGTCGGATAGGGTGAAAAGGGCGTTTGCATCCTATGGAATCGTCAGTGTATTGGCGCTTATGAGCGGATTTGTCGTTGCTTTTCCGGTGGCATTCGGCTACGGTGGACCTTATTTCCCAAACAGATGTTATTTTATATTGGATGTAGTGTTAGTAGTCTCAATATTGAATTTTGCAGTCTTTATCGGCTGTTGTCTGGATAGATGGAGCGGCTTGCATGAGAGCAAAAGTTCTCTTGCCGTTCTGGTTGTAGTGGTGTTTGCAATGTTAGTGCTATCCAAGGAAACCATGGAGGATTCAGCGTTTCTTACAGTGGCAAAATCGGTAAATAACGGTTCTTATCATGATTATTATGGGAAGTGTGTCTCGATTTATGATTATCTGGAAAACTGCCCCGAAGAAGATGTGGTACTGGAAATGCCGGAATATATCGATAACTTTGAGTGCTTCTATTTTGATGAGGATGAGAATGGATGGGTAAATATCGGAATTGCGCAGTATTATCACAAGAATTCTGTCAAGAGAGCATCTCAGTAGCCATTCGATACTTGCGGCAGTGGACGGCAGCGTATATAATGAAGAAGAAATTATGACAAAGGAGAATCATATGTTTTCATACGACGACTACAGGGAGATTATCAGGATTATACAATCAACAGGCAGACAGAGCAGTTATGCGGATGCTTATGACAAGGATAGTTTCATTATTATGCGGCACGACGTGGAATACAGTGTTGACAGAGCATATCAGATGGCTAAAGTGGAACAGAGCATGGATTTTGTATCTACATACTTTTTCCAGTGGACAAATAATTCCTATAATATTTTATCCAGAAGAAATATGGATATGATTAAGGATATGCATGAGAGAGGACAGCATATCGGGCTGCACTTTGCGTTAAACGGCATGACAGATATGCAGCAGGTGCGTAAGCGTATCAAGATGGAGATAGATATTTTAAGTGAAATGTTTGGATTTGAGATCACAGAATTCTCAGTGCACAGACCTTCTAAGGATATCTTAAGGGAAAATATCAAGTTAGAAGGGATATTGAATGCATATCAGGACGATTTCTTTACTTTTGCAGATAAAATATCAGATGATATGCAATTAAAAGTAAAATATATGTCTGACGCAAACCATATCTGGCGTTATGGATATCCGGATGAGGCGAATATTACAGGATATGACAAGGTACAGATACTGACCCATCCTTTTGCATGGAGCAGGAAAGGGTATAATAACTTTGAGAATTACAGAGCGCTTCTTCAGGAAAAATATGTTGAACTGGTGGAGTCCGTGGATCGTGAGTGCAAGGACTTCGGCGAATACAAAGAGTATTTTCTTGAGAAAGATGTGCGGTAACCCTCTAAAGAAGAGTCAGAACCGGAAAACATCCGGTAGAATGCAGTAACGGGTAGGAATCATATATGTGCGGAATATGTGGATACATCAGTAAAAAGAATATAACATTGGATCAACTTAAAGATATGAACGATACAATGTATCACAGAGGACCCGATGACAGCGGGGCGGAAATTTATGAAATGCCGGGGGGATGGCAGGTGGGGTTTGCGCAGAGGAGACTGTCTATTCTGGATTTATCTGCGCTGGGGCATCAACCGATGCATTCGGCTGACAAGCGCCTCTCCGTAGTCTATAACGGTGAAATTTACAATTATCAGGAACTTAAAGAGGAATTGGCGGACTATTCCTTCCGGTCGAACTGTGACACGGAAGTTATTATAGCCGCCTATTTAAAATGGGGTATTCAGTGTGTAGAGCGGTTCAACGGAATGTTTGCGATTGCGCTCTATGACAGGGCTACGCAGGATGTTTATCTGGTTCGTGACCGTATCGGCAAGAAACCGCTTTATTATTGGTATGAAGATCAGAATCTGGTGTTTGCATCGGAATTAAAGCCTATTATGAAGTGTCCGGGGTTTGTGGGAGAAATTGACAAGCGTGTACTGTCTCGTTATTTGTTCCAGCAGTATATTAATGCGCCGGAGAGCATCTACCAGAAAGTATATAAGGTGGAGCCCGGAGCGATTCTTCATTTTTCCAAAGGAAATATTATCAGCCGGAAGTATTGGGATATTAAGAAAGTATATCATGAGTCTGTAAAGAACCCTATAGAGAACTATGAAGAAGCTAAGGAACAGTTGAAAGACGCCTTAAAGAAGTCTGTCAAAGCCCGTATGATAGCTGACGTGCCGCTCGGATCATTCCTAAGCGGCGGATACGATTCATCGCTTGTGACTGCCATAGCGCAGGAATGCTCAGATAGTCCGGTCAAGACATTTTCGATAGGATTTCATGAAGAAAAATATAACGAGGCGAAGTATGCCAAAGCTGTAGCGGATTATCTGGGGACGAATCACACAGAACTCTATATCGATGAGAAAGATATGTTTGGTCTGGTAGAAAGTATTCCGATGTATTATGATGAGCCTTTTGCTGACAGCTCAGAAATCGCAACAATGATGGTGTCGAAGCTGGCGAAGGAGCATGTGACAGTTGCCCTGTCGGGTGATGGCGGTGATGAGTTTTTCTGTGGCTATAATATTTACAAAAATGTAGCTCAGGCACAGCGGCTGGATAAGCTGGGCGGTATGGTGCATGGAATATGCTCGCTTCCCGGATTGAAACAGGCGCATATAGAGGACAAGCTTCCGTTCAGGGTGCGCGTGATCGCCGGAAACCGTGAGAAGGAAAGTAAGACACAGTTTGGCGCGGGCAATTATCTTGTCAGGGCGAAGGCCATGGTGAAAGCACCGCTTACGGAAGGGACGGCATCCCAAGAGGAGAAAGCTCTGCCCATTCATTACTTGACGGAAAGCCAGTATCATGTAAAGGATTGGCAGATCAGAAGGATGCTGCTTGATATGGAGACATATCTGCCCGGAGATATTCTCTGTAAAGTGGACCGTGCGTCCATGAAATATTCGTTAGAAGCAAGATGCCCTATTTTAGATACAGGCGTTATGGAATTGTCTTACAGGATTCCGCACGTATTTAAATATGCGAATGGAGACAAAAAACATATCCTGAAAGAAATCGCCTATGATTATATTCCGAAGAATTTATTGGACAGACCGAAGGTGGGATTTGGTGTTCCACTGGATAAATGGCTGCGCGGGCCATTAAAAGAACAGCTGTTAGATTACAGTAGTTACGATTTCTTGAAACAGCAGAATATTTTTGATGCAGGGTATGTTTCTGACATGATCAGAGAGTATGTGAAGAAGGGAGACGCAGGTCCGGCGACGGGAGCAAACTACTCTAAAATAACATGGTCATTTTTTGTCTTCCAGCAATGGTATCAAAAATACTGCGGATAAAAAACACTGGTTTCATAACTTGCGAAATACTATAAAGAATAAAATAACATTTGAAAATAGAGATTTTCATAAGTTTAAAGAGTCAGAAAATATAAAAAATTGTAGATGTAATTTAAAATTTGAAAATAAACTCAAATTTAATTAAGAAAGTTTTTTTGGAAGATTTTGCAAGAAAAATGAAGCAAAATTACAAAATTTGTTTGTGAAAATAAATTTATGAAGGATTTTATTC
>CAMXBD010000002.1 GCA_947179245.1 uncultured Lachnospiraceae bacterium
GTCATAGTGATCGTGGCGGTGCTTGCGGCGGTGATCATGCTGGCTTATGCGGTAGGCGCGAAGCTTGTTCAGGAAGGAATCAGTTTTGCCAATGAACTTCCGACGATGTGGGAAGGCATCATGGATGAATTTAGTCAGATAGGCGAGAATCTGGAAGGTGTGTATAACAGGCTGCCGGCGGATA
Organism: uncultured Lachnospiraceae bacterium; assembly: GCA_947179245.1. Taxonomy (GTDB): domain Bacteria; phylum Bacillota; class Clostridia; order Lachnospirales; family Lachnospiraceae; genus UBA3282. Next base: position 185 of record CAMXBD010000002.1, read on the forward strand.
TGCAGGATACGCTGGATAATATCGGCACCCAGATGGGAGAATATTTTGGAACGGTCATGGAAGGAGCCGGGACACCTACTTTTGAGGCAGTCGGAAATGTTGCAAAACAGCTGCCGGATATTTTCTTAGGAGTTGTGATGTGTATTTTGTCTGCATATTTCTTTGTGGCGGATAAGAGTTATATGTCAAATATCATGAAAAAATATGTGCCGGATTCTATCAGATACCGGTTTGATCTGATACGCAGAAGTTTTCGCAACGCGGTAGGAGGATATTTTAAAGCGCAGTTTAAGATTGAATGCTGGGTCTATCTATTGCTGGTGGTCGGACTGCTGGCATTACATGTACGGTACGCGCTGCTTGTTGCGTTAGGAATAGCCTTTTTGGATTTTCTTCCTGTATTCGGAACGGGTACGGTCATGATTCCGTGGGCGATTGTTGAGATACTCAGCAAAGACTATAGGATGGCGATAGGTCTGCTGATCATCTGGTGCGTGGGTCAGCTTGTCCGTCAGATGATACAGCCTAAGATCGTGGGCGATTCCATAGGAATGGATGCAATCCCGACACTTTTTTTGCTGTTCATAGGGTATAAAGCCGCGGGCGTGCTGGGAATGATCCTAGCAGTTCCCATTGGTATCATAGTTGTAAATTTGTATGAAGAAGGCGTTTTTGACACCACCAAGCAGAGTATCCGGATACTGGTGGCTGGTTTTAACAAGTTCCGCCGGATCCGTCCTGAGGATACGGCAGTCGTCGATGCATATGAGAAAGAAGTGGAAAAGAGCTACCAGAGGGAATTGAAGTCTGTTCAGGAGGGAGAACGGGAAATGGAGCAGGCGTCTCAGATCAAGATAGAAGAACCTCTGATCATTAAGAAGATTATATCCAAAAAATCTGAAAAAGACGATGGCAGGGGTGAAGATAAATAGAGTGCAGACAGAAAGAGGGAACTAATATGCAGGTTATGGTATATAATTGCAGGGCATTTGATGAAAAAGATTTGTTTACGGAATATGCAAAGGAACTAGGGATAGATTTAGTATTGTGTGCGGATGCGCCGGATATGAATAACGTATCTTTGTGCAAAGGCAGCCGCTGTGTCGATGTGATTACATCCAAGATTGATGCTGAACTTATGCAGGCATTTAAGGACAATGGAATAGAATACATTACGACCAGAACGATTGGTTACGATCATATTGACTTAGAAGCGGCAGGAAAATGTGGTATCAAGGTAGGAAATGCGCCTTACGGACCACATGGTGTAGCGGATTATACGGTCATGCTGATTCTGATGTCCATCCGTAAGATGGGAGCGATTCTCGGCAGAACCGCATTGCAGGATTTTACGCTGGCTGGCTTAAACGGCAGGGAATTAAAAGATTTGACCGTAGGAGTCATTGGGACAGGAAGGATTGGCACTGCGGTTGTGAGCAGTCTGTCAGGTTTTGGGTGTCGTATTCTTGCATATGATCTTTATGAAAAAGAAGAGGTCAAGCAGCACGCAGAGTATGTTCCACTTGCACAGATATGGAAAGATGCAGACGTAATCACGCTACATACACCATTAACAGAAGAGAATCATCACCTGATCAATGCGGAGACGATAGCACAGATGAAGGACGGCGTGGTGATCATCAATACGGCAAGAGGTGCGCTCATTGATTCGGATGCTTTTATTGAAGCAATCGAGAACGGTAAAATCGGCGCTGCGGGTCTTGATGTTGTAGAAAATGAATTTAGTTTATACTATTATGACCACAAATCGGATATATTAAAGAATAGGGAACTTGCACTCCTTCGGAGTTTTCCGAATGTGACAGTGTCTCACCACATGGCTTTTTATACCAGAAATTATGTGGAAACTGTTGTCAAGGACTCTCTTATGAGCTGTAAATGCTACATGGAGGGCAAAGAAAATCCTTGGGAGATCAAGTAATTGTATATAAGATATAAGGAGAATGCGTGATGCAAAAAAGGAACCCGCGAAAGGTTTTATGGAGACTCCTTTTTGCTGTCTACATTTTGTTTGTTATCAAAGTCATCATTTTCAAGTATCCGATGGAACAGCTTCGCGCAATCGCGGCTACATGGCAGAAAAGCGTTATTTTAGAGGGGCTTGGAACAGCTAATTTCACACCGTTTAAAACGATTAAAATGTATATAGACTATGCCTATAAATTGAATAGCGTAGAAAATCTGGCAGGAAACATTCTGGTTTTTGTGCCTTTGGGATTTTTACTTCCGATGCTGTCCAACGAGTGCCGGCAGTTTTATGCTGTAATGCTCAATGCCTTTACCTTTGTGGTTGGAATTGAAGTATTTCAGCTTTTCAGCGCATTCGGCGCATTTGATGTGGATGATATCTTATTGAATTGTCTCGGAGCGGCGTTGGGCTACGGCTGTTACCGGATATTATGTATTTTCCGAAAAGAACAGGAGTGTTCTGCGGATGAGGAAACAGAGTACGGCATAGGGAGAACGGTGATCAGAGGACAGATTATAGAAGATATAGATGATTGAGATGGCAGGGATTGATTGAAGACACAAAAAGAGATACAATAGTGTAAAAGCGGGAGGGGATATGTATGGGAAATGTGTTGAAAAAACTAAAGACAAATATCGTGATCTCGGCGGTATTGTGTATAGCGCTTGGCATTGTGCTGGTGGTATGGCCCGATATGTCCATGCAGATTGCGTGCGCCGCAATCGGGGTGGTCCTTCTGATAGGCGGTGTTGTGCGTCTGGTGCAGTATTTTGTGGTGAGAGACGGGAGCATGTATGCGCAGATGAATCTGATCATGGGGATCGTTCTTGCTGTGGTTGGCATCTGGATCGTATTAAAACCCGACAAGGTTCTGGCGATTATCCCAATTATTATAGGAATCGTAATCGTTTTGCATGGGCTTAACAACTTACAGCAGGCAGTTACACTGTGCAAGGAGAAATATGATAAGTGGTGGGTTGCGCTGATTCTGGGGCTGCTTACCGTGGGATTCGGGATATTGTTGATCTGCCGGCCTTTTGCGGCGCTTGATACGGTCGTTATGCTGATCGGTATTTTCTTAATCTATGACGGTCTGTCTGATCTCTGGATTGTTTCAAGAATCTATCGGACGGCTAAGCAATTAAAACAGGAAGCTGAAGCGTTGGACGTGGAGGCGGAAGAAATTGAATAGAATGTCAGCCCGGCAACATAAAATTTAAGAAAATCAGGGTTGTATATTTTTAAAAGAAGTACTAAAATAAGGGCAGTAAGAATAAATTGTTTGTGATGTTAGAAAGAGGGAATATTGTATGACAATCGGAGCTTTAGGCGCATATGGTTTTCAGCCATATGTTTATAACATGAACACTGTAAGTTCGGCAAGTATGAATAAGTTATCCAAGATATCGGATGATGTACTGGATAAGAAGATTGATTACAGTGAACTGGCTGATGAGAGCAAGAATGTAAATCCGCTTAAGAAGGGACAGACACTTGACTTTCAGGAGTTGCTTCAAATGCAGATGCAGCGTGGACAGAACAATGCGGCAAGGATTATGAAGCCGTCGGAGCAGACCAAAGAGGCAGAGGAAGATACAGCACAGGTTTCTGAGGCAGCTGTGGCACAGTTCGATCAGGCAGTGGCACAGACAGCTGAGGTAGCAGCCAGTGAGGATGCGGCTGAAATGACAGGTGCAAATAGCGGCAATAGCAACATCAATTACCAGATGCAGCAGGCAATCAATGCGTACGAAATGTTTATGACAGCGTAAGAGATTTAAGGAATAGCAAATAGAAACGGTGCAGGTATATCATAAAGATGTACTTTGCACCGTTTTTGCGTTACACTATTCTCCATGATTCCGCTTTGCGGGATCTTAAACCGGTGATAATGTCATCGCCTTGATTCGTCCCAGACCCTTTTGTACAGCGGGAACACATAAAATCACAATGGTGACGGCGGCTTCCGCAAAAATGTAGATTCCGTTGTAGACGAGAGAGTAGGTAAGTGCGCCCCATCCTTCCCATGCGTATGAGCCGAAGAAAATCCAGCCGGAGATAACGGCAAATATGTAGCGTCCGATGATTCCGGTCAGATAGCCTTTCACCAAGCCGTATTTTGAGTTAGAAAATAAGCCGGATAACCCTAAGGCGCCAAAGGCAAGAAAATAATCCACGACAAGCTGCATTGGAAATAGTACATACGGATCAATCAAAAGCTGTAGAACACCGTATGCTGCACCTGCCATGAGGCCTGCTCCCAATCCGAAGAAATATCCCGGCAGGCAGATGACCAGCATGGATAACAGGGTGATGGAACCACCTGTAGGGAAGTGGAACAGTTTTATGTTGGAAAGAACGGTTCCGAGAGCAATCGCGGCGGCACAGAAAACAAGCTGTTTGACGCTTAAGCCTTTTTTGGGAGTTGTGGCGTCTTCAACATTGTCGGCGGCGGCAGCCTGCTTAACGGCATAATTGCGCGCGAATATGACCGCGATGGTCAATAGAATGATGATTACTGCAATGAGCAAAATATTGCCCAGAGTGGTGGGGACATAAGTGGTTTCGCCCCAATCGTTTACGATTACATCGTATAACATAAAAAATCCTCCTTTGTCTTTAGAATATACAAGGAGGGGAGATCATGGTGAAGATACGGACATAGGAATCAACCCATACAAAGGCTGACCGTAATCTTCGTATCTTACATTCGCTTCCTTACGCCGGTATTAACCGGTTCAAGTTATGAGGGGTAGAGTAGGACATAAAACCGTATTCCGTATGTCGAGTACTCAGTCTCAGCTAAAGCTCCCCTAGCAAGTTATTCGGTTGTACGGCAGATTCACAGGAACTGCCGCGACGGATATGTGATCCGCTGAATCTACTATAGGACGGAGCGGGGGAAATGTCAAGCACGGAATTGAGATTCACTTTGTCGTATGCTATAATAACAGAAATGGCTCCAGAGGGAGCCCTTTCTGTAGAAGTGTCTCCAAGAGGGAGCCATTTTATGCGGACGATGGAGGCGGTAAGGATGGATGAAACAAAGGGAGGTTTCCTGATTTCTCAAATTAAACAGATTCAAGGACGCATTTTCAGCAGACTGCTGACTGATGCGGGAATCGAGGAATTTAACGGTGCACAGGGGCGTATTCTTTATGTGCTGTGGCAGGAGGACAATTTACCCATTGTGGAACTTTCAAGGAGGACGGGACTTGCCAAGACTACGTTGACAAGTATGCTTGACCGGATGGAGAATAAGGGGCACGTCGTAAGGTGCTATGATTTAAACGACAGAAGGCAGATCCGCATCCGGCTTACGGATCATGCGAGGGGACTTGAAAGGAAATATCAGGAAGTCTCTGAGGATATGAGCCGTATTTTTTATAAAGGATTTACAGAGGAAGAAATCAAGGAATTTGATGCGGGATTGGAGAGGGTTTTGAGGAATCTGGAGGAGGAAGGAGTTTCCAATGCAAAAACCACAAATGATCATTTTTGATTACGGTCACACGCTGCTCTATGAGCCGGGATTTAATGCCATGCGGTGCGAAGAAGCAGCTTATCCATATATTGTTAAAAATCCGATGAATCTTACGACCGAACAGATTTATGGGGAAGTGCAGAAAATGTTTCGGCATTTTAACGAGCAGAGAAAAAAGGGTATTGAGATTCATGAGTGGCAGTTTATGCGTCTGGTTTATGAGCATCTTGGCATTCAGTTCAGTATTTCTTATGAAGAACTTGAAGAAATCGAGTGGTGTGCTGCATCGGAAGGCGCTGTGATGCCATATGCGGAGCAGATGTTAAACTATCTGAATGAGAATGGTATACGTACGGCGGTGATCAGCAACATCGGCTGGTCAGGTCAGGCGCTGACCAATCGTATTAACAGACTCCTTCCTGATAACAGATTTGAGTTTGTTATTGCATCCAGTGAATATGCAATCAGAAAGCCGGATAAAATGCTGTTTGAAGTCGCTTTACGAAAGGCAGGACTAAGGCCGGAGCAGGTCTGGTATTGCGGCGACAGTATAGAAAATGACGTGATAGGAGCACATGGAGCAGGAATTTATCCTGTTTTGTATGAAGGTGATACGCCCGATGAAGTTAATCCTTTCTTACACCAGAATGATGGGATAGAGGTTGATTTTGATTATTTACATATCCATGACTGGCGTGAGATGGTGGAGATACTGGAAGAGAGCTATGCTGGATAAAGAAAGGGTATCGTATGTATAAGCATCATGAAGAATCAATAGAGAACATGAAGAAGTATTTTGAAAATATGGGGGCAATCGCACTCATTCTTGGCGGCTCTGTCGCGAAAGGCAAAGCACGCCCTGATTCTGATCTGGATGGAATGGTGATTTTATCCGAGGAAGATTACGCCGAGAGAGAAAAAAGAAATGCAACAACGGAAGTGGTTGAGGGACACTGTACTTATGAGGGAGGCTATTTCGATGTTAAATATATGACTAAGCAATACATTACAGAACTTGCCGAGAAGGGCAGCGAACCTGCGCGGAATGGATTTCTGGGCGCTAAGATACTCTTTTCTCATGATTCAGAAATAGAGAAGATTATAGCAGACATTCCGGTGTTTCAGATAAAAGAGAAGGATGAGAAAATGTTGTCATTCTATTCTGATTTCTGGCTTAACTATCACTATTTTTTGAAAAGCTGTAATATTGATGGTTATATGAGAATGAGGACGATTGCAGAAATTATATATGATGTGTACAGGATGATTCTTCAAGAGCAGGAAATACTCTTTGATTGCAACAGACGGTTGGAAAGCCAAGTGGAATCTATCAATACAGATACGAAGAGGCTGGCAGAATATGCCCATCAGTTGGAAAAAACTCAGTCAGAGGAAGACGCGGATCAATTTGTGAAATTTTTCTTAGGGATAACGAACTATGAGCCGCCAAAGGATATGGCTGTTATTTTCACCACGTATTCTAAGAACTTTCAAGAGTGGTGGAGAGAATACCGTCCAAATATTAACGAATGGTGATGATGTCCGAAGGGTAAGAAAAACTTGAAAAAAGGATATCTCCTTGTGTATAATGTATTTAACAAGAGAGTCGAAAGCTAGATAAGCCTAGCCGCCGGCAGTTTGGTTTACAAAAAGTAGTGCTTCAACTTACCGGGTCGAGAGCGCTACTTTTTGTGTCTGTTATTGGCAACAAGCGTTCTTTTTACCATGAAAGGAAAATAAAAATGTACGATTACATACTATTTGATTTAGACGGCACGCTGACCGATCCCAAGGAAGGAATTACAAGCTGTGTGCAGCATGCGCTTGATAAGCTTGGAATCGTGGAACCCAACCGGGACAAATTAGAGCCATTTATCGGACCGCCGTTGTCGGACAGTTTTCGTGAGTTTTACGGATTTGATGATGCTAAGGCAAAGCAGGCGGTTATATATTACAGAGAGCGGTTTTCTACGATCGGCCTATTTGAAAATGAGGTTTATCCCGGAATCCCGCAGATGCTTGAAGAACTGCAAAAGGCGGGGCGGCATCTGGCGGTGGCATCCAGTAAGCCCGGTGTATTCGTAACACAGATTCTGGAACACTTCGGAATACTTCCATACTTTGAGGTGATTGTGGGAAGTGAGCTTGACGGGACGCGGGTGAAGAAAGAGGAAGTAGTGGAGGAGGCTTTACGGCAGCTTTTGCATGGAGATACTGTGGATAAACGACAGGATATCGTCATGGTAGGCGACAGGAAATATGATATCGAGGGCGCGAAAGCGCACGGGACAGCATCTATCGGCGTGGCATACGGATATGCGGCGGAAGGAGAATTAGAAGAAGCAGGCGCCGATATGATCGTGAAGACGGTGGAAGAACTTAAAAAGGTATTGACAACCCAATAAGACTGTAGTAGTCTGTAAACAACAAGCAGACTACTACAGTCTTATTACGTCGCGGCAAAGTAAGACAGAAGAAAGGACGGGAATAAAAATGGAGCAGGAAACCACAAAATTATTTGATTCTGAATTAAAAGTCATGGGGATTATCTGGAATGAAGGAGATGTTTCGGCAAAATATATAGCTGATCAATTGACAAAGGAGCTTGGCTGGAATAAAAATACGACTTACACATTGATCAAACGCTGTATTAAGAAGGGAGCAATTGAGCGTTCGGAGCCGAATTTCATGTGTCATGCATTGATTCCGAAGGAGGAGGTTCAGGAAGCGGAGACGAATGAGCTGATTAATAAAGTCTACGACGGGTCAGCAGATAAGTTGTTTGCGGCATTGCTTGGCAGAAAAAAATTGTCTGCCGAACAGATTGAGAAACTGAAGCAGATTGTAGGGGAACTTGAGTGAAAGAGGTGATGAGTATGAGTTTAGCGCAAATGAGTTTTTACGGCGCTGTTTTGACTATTGTAGTCATGATAGTGAGGGCTTTAGCGATTAACAGACTGCCTAAGAGAACGTTCATTGTATTGTGGAGCGTCGTGCTGATCAGGCTGCTGGTTCCTTTTGAAATCACGTCGTCATATAGTATATATTCATTTGTCGGGCATGAGATAGGGGATAAGCTTTCAGCAGGACAGCCAATATCTTTGCAGCAGGGCGCGGAATCGACAGAAGTGTCAGGAATATCTGAAGTGAAAGCATCGCCATATGCAGTCAAAACAGCAGATATTGGAGCATTGACACAACTGTCAGAAGAGTCGGGCACTGAAATAACCAATATAGTCAATAAGGCAGAAGGAAAGGCAAATAGCTGGATATGGACGATCATCTGGGGAATTGGAGCAGCGCTGAGTGGATTATTTTTTACGACAACCTATGTGCGCTGCATCAGAGAGTTCAGAATGTCGATGCCGATCTGCAATGACTATATAAGTCAATGGGTGGCAAAATGCGGACGACATGTAAATGTAAGAGTATCAGACAGAATCGATGCACCACTGACATATGGAGTTCTACGTCCTGTAATTCTGCTGCCCAAGAAGACAGAATGGGAAAAGACAGGACAGTTGGAATATGTGCTTTGGCATGAATATATGCATATCCATTATGGTGATAATGTGTTGAAACTGGTTATGGTCGCCACACTCTGCATTCATTGGTTTAATCCTTTCGTGTGGGCGGTGTATTTTCTGCTCAACCGGGATGTTGAACTTGCCTGTGATGAGAGTGTCGTGCGCAGATGCGGCGTCAGCAGCAAGTCCACTTATGCGAATATGTTGATCAGCATGGAGGCAAAGAGAAGCGGACTCGTGCCGTTATGCAATAATTTCAGTCAGAATGCGATAGAGGAAAGGGTACGGGCAATTATGAAAATTAAGAAAATCTCACTGGCGGCGGTTATCTTTGCGGCAGGACTGGTAGTGGGTATAACCACTACATTTGCCACTTCCGCGACAGAGAAAACGGCTCAAACGGCAGAGACAGGGATATCCGATACAGGTTTTACACAGGAAGAGTACGATAAGCTTATGGCTCTTAAGTTTGAAGACTACGAGGCTATGACTGTAGCAGAATTTCAAGAGAAAGTATGGAAATTGACTGACACGGTCGAATACAGAGAATTGTTAGAACGCTTTTCTCAAAGTACTTCATTCTATGAGAAACAGGATGTTGATGATAGGGCATCTTTTATGTTTAATGTGCTTGATCCTCTGACCGCAGAGAACTGGCAGAGGCGTGATTTCGGCGGTTATGTGTCTGCGGGTGGGTCAAATCCGGAGGAAAGTGTTGTACAGGATATGGCTACATTGGAATATGTGGTGACTTTGACTATATTGGACGCTGACAAGTTGACCGTAGGGGAATACATTGCTGCGAGATCAGGAATGTCAGATTCGATAGAGCAGATTTTCACAACAGGCTACACTGCCGGGGAAATGGCGGACGAGGAATATATGCATACAGCAATTGACAGTACGATGAGTGAGCTGGCAGAAGCATTCGGTACGGATGCCTTAAAGCTGGATGTGGAGTATGTGTATCAGCCGTTGGATTCCTTGATTGAATATATCAATGATGCTTATGTAGATGAGGAATTTAAAGAAGAGGTCCGCGAACAGTGGGATGCATTACTGAAACCTTATACACCTTTCGGACTTACCTATGAGTATGATGCACGGACATACGAGTGCAGAATGCTTTTTCAAGGGAAAGATGTACGAGGGATAATGGATGAATATCAGAATACATGGATCACGGCTCATGCCGGAATCGGTTATGCGGAAGATGCCATAGAGGTGTACGCTGTTTACGAGGATGGACAGCTTACAGGACTGCGGGCAGCGACGGCAGAAGAGCAGGAGGAGTGGACGCTGAGACGTAAGGAGACGACAGGAAGTCGATACAATTCCAATGAGGAAGTCAGGGAGTTTTTAGCCGGTACGCAGGAGGATTATCAGTCTATTCTTTCTCTAAAGAAGTCAGACTATGAACAGATGTCACTGGCAGATTTCAACAGCGCTTTGCTCGAATGGGGCAATGAACATTATGATAGTTATGACAGAATCAACTGCGACGTGATATGGGATGATTTTCGTGTGAATCTATCTGGTGAGGATAAGGAGTTTATCGTCCGCACTGTGTCGCTGTCCGGTAATGAGAATGCCATGGCTGTCAGAAGCAGCTATACGGGCAGACCGGAGGAAGATGTCTCATTAGGATATGATCTGACGAAGACGCCGGAAGGTGATGAAGCGCAGTATGTATGGTGCCGTATGTATTGTCAGTTCAGTTACCATGTCTCAGATAAGGAGAAAGTGACGGTCGGAGAGCGTGACCGTTCGGTGGGCGGTATGTCAGCCGGCATACAGGAATTCTGGGAACAGACGGATATTGAGGACATCCTTAAGATGGATAAAGGCGATATCATCAAGAAACTGAACGAACTCGCAGAAGAACACAGTACAGAGAATATCACCATCACGATTGGAGCAGAGGACCAGATCGGATTTGAGCGCATGGACGAACGGTCATTGATGCAGGAAAAATAGAGAGCTTTGTAACAATTGTAATTGATTCGGAAAAGCATTGATTAGAAAATGATACACTAATCAATGCTTTTTGTGTGCCAAAAGGATGTGTGTATGCTATAATAACAGAAGTGTCTCCAGAGGGAGCCACATCTGTAGAAGTGTCTCCAGAGGGAGCCACATCTGTGCAAAAGAAAAAAAGCGGCAGTAAAGCACAAGGGGAGAATGTGATGGGAGACTTCAAAGGAATGGCAGACAAGCGCAAATTCAAAGAAAATAAATATGTAATGGAGGCTGGTAAGCTTAAAATAGGAAAAGGAATGATATCCTATGATGAAAATATACTGATACCGCTTAGCGCGATTTCTTTAGTGGAAATACCGGAACAGGAGAAAAACGGACAAGATGTTCACGAACTGAAAATCCAGAACCATGCAGGAACATGCTTTTATATAACGGCATCAGACTTGGATTTTATCAGAGAAGTACGCAGTGCCCTGATGATCTGCATGAATGATAAGAACGCAGTATACAGTGGGACAGAGAGAGTCGTTGTAAACGAGGAAAATAAAATTTACGGAGACAAAATTGCGGCTGCGGGGGAGATACATATTGACAGGAACAGACATTCGGGAGCTGCCGCATCCGGAAATAGAAGTACCAGCAGTGCCGCTGCCATAACGATATTAGATGATGAATGGAAGACCCTAGAGGATTATGCGTTAAAAAGAATGAAGGATTTCTCACAGAAGGAGAGAAATTATACCATATGTGAGGCGCTGGCAAAGTCCGCAGAGCTTAAAAACAGAGAAAAATGCAAAAGGATACTGGAAGTGTCAGGCAATAACGCATTAGACATGATCATATCGGGGGCGCCGATTGCGGTAAAAGCAATTATAAATAAGCTTATGTAGCGGAAAATGAACGGTTTAGAGCTGATTTTGGTTGCAAAATACAATTTTACGTGTTAGCATGTAAGACAGATAGTTTGTAAGAGGTTACATTTATGATTTGGAAAATGATAAATCTACAACTGCAAAAAGGTTCAATTTTTTCCCTTTACGGGGATAGTGCGCCTTTTTTTAGTAAGATTTATTAGAAAACAGATCTTATAGAACAGGTACATTATCTCCTTAGCGATTCTAAATTATTGTTAAGGAGATTTTTTTATGTTTAATATTAAAAAACAAATATTGGGATTATACTTATCAGCCGTGATTGGGAATCTATCTCTGACAGGAGCATGGGTGGCAATTCTTGCGGCGAGAGGTTACAGTCTGGTGGAAATCGGTTTTGCAGAGACGGTTTTTCATATAACCAGCCTGATTTTCGAGATTCCGTCAGGCGTTTTTGCCGACGTATTCGGAAGAAGAAATATGCTGATCGTCAGCACTGTTATGAGAATGATCGGCAATATCATCATGATATTTTCCGGCAATATATTCATGGTATGTGCGTCTCTTGCGTTCTATGCGCTGAGTTATAATTTCTCGTCGGGTTCAGGGGATGCGCTTGCCTACGATTCACTTAAGATGGTCAGTCGTGAGGCGCACTACGAAAAGTACGCTTCTAATCAGATGATCATCTATCGTCTTTGCAGCGGTATATCGACTATGTGTGCCGGATTTGCGCTTTTGATCGGTTATAAAGCGGCATACAGTACGGATATTCTGACGGCTATCATACAAATAGGAATCCTTGTGTCAATACATGAAATACGCATAGGCAGTGATCATGCGGATCACACAAAGGATGTGATCGGCTCCATCAGAAAGGAACTTGTCTCATGTTTTATGGAAAGTCTTTCCTTCCTGCAAAAAGCAAAAAAGGCTGTACTTTTGATGTTTTGCAATTCTCTTGTTGGAGCAGTTGACACTTTACTTCTATTTTTCCTACAGGCAAAACTGCCGCAGGCCGGTATGCCGGGGTGGGCACTTGGATTCGCGCTGTTTTTCATGGAAATGGGAGGTATACTCGGCGCGAAAATCATACTCAGGTGCAGGAAACTGCGGTATCGAAGCGTATTTGCAATAGCGGCGTTACTCGTACTTGCGGGCGTCTTAGTCGAGCATTCCGGGCTGTATCTGGTCATGGCAGCAGGCGGGTTTATTGCGGCATTCAGTGATGATGCGCTTCAGGTAAGAACGAATACGATCCTTCAGGACATGTTTCCCTCAGAGCAGAGGGCAACACTGATCTCCATGGAATCATTTACGTTTTCCATGATTATGATCGTCATGTCTCCGCTTGCCGGAATTTTATTTTTACATTGGTAATCATAAGATTATCTGTGAACAGTAAACTTAAGCGGCTGTTTTCTGCATATGGACAGATTCCATTGACAGAAACAGCCGCTCTAATATAATAAAATTAACGATAGAATCATTTAAATGCTGTACTGGGAGAAAGGTATAGGTATCAGAATGGAACTGCTGACATTATTGCTGGTTGATGATGAACCGATTATTTTAAAAGGGCTGAGCGAGACTTATCATTGGTCGGGCATGGGATTTCAGGTGATCGGGGCGGTCAGGGACGGTGATGCGGCGTTGGAGATCATTGCGGAGAAACAGCCGGATGTGGTGCTGACGGATGTCCGCATGAAAAAGATGGACGGTCTGACACTGATTGAGAAGGCGAAGGAACACGGATGGAAGACTAATTTCGTGGTGATCAGCGCCTACAGGGATTTTGAATATGCGCGGAAAGCTTGTCAGAATGGAGCGCTTTCCTATCTTGTCAAGCCGATCAATGACGAAGAACTTGAGCGTACCATGGCACAGGTTTATGAGACCTGCACGGAGAAGAAGTACAAGGAGAAAAATTATACGCTGTGGGAGAAGATGCTCGTGGAAGACCGAGAGAATTTTCTAAGCCATATGCTGGGCAGGTATCTGGATGATGGTATTGAGGAAGAGGAAATTAAGGATTTATTTATCAGCCTTTCAAGGCAGATGGAATTAGAGCATTACTTTGTGGTTGTGGCGGCAGGAATTGACATCGCACAGCAGGTGGTGGATCAGAAAGAGTTTGACATGAAACAGTATCTTCTGGACACCGGATTATACAGGAAGTTAAAAGAAAAATATCAGGTATGGGCGCGGAAAAGTTCTGACGTGTCGTGCTACATTGTGGATCTGGGAGATTCGCCGCGGACGGAGGAGATTAAAAGGATCTTAACCAATCAGCGTCTTGAGATGGAGTCAGGGCTTGTATCCGCGTTGTCCAGTCCGGGCAGAGGAATTGCTGGGATGAAAGATGCATACCGGCATGCCTTGCAGTTATACGAATTGGCGGGTGAGGCAGGAGCCGGACTGCTGGTGGCGAAGGAGCAGAAAGAGGACTGCGTCAGAAACCAGTACTCTTTGGATGTGGAGACACAGATTCTGGCAGCCGTGCGGAAAAATGCGGATGGGCAGCTTAAAAAGGCGTATGAGAAGTTTATCTATACGCTTCCCAGTGATGAGACGGCGGCTAAGACTTATCTGCACCGCCTTGCGGTACGGGTCGAGTTTGCCTTGGAGGACACCTACGGGCTGACCAAAGAGATGCAGCAAAGTTTTCTGAACTTTTATCATACTTTGGAGCAGGTCTCACTGCTAAAAATGGTCGATATCTTGTACCAGCTTTTTATGGCAGTGATCGAGCGTCGTCTGGAGATGGAGTCCACGCCGTCGGATGAATATTTTAAGGACTATATTCCCATGGCAGTGGAGTATATCCATGAGCATCTTCAGGACGAGTCGCTTTCTATCACCGGTGTTTCCGAGAGTGTTTTTATCAATCCGGTATATTTTGGGCGGATATTTAAGAAAGTGATGAACATGCCTTTTAAGCGGTATGTGCAGAATGCCAGAATGGAGAAGGCAAAAGAACTGCTTCTGGAAGGTAAAGAGAGCATTGCCGATATCTGCGTGAAGGTAGGCATCTATAATCCGTCTTATTTTTCACAATTATTTAAACAAAGTACGGGTATGCTTCCCAGTGAATATAAAAGGAGCCTTGAGCAATGAGCATGAGAAACTGCCGGCAATACTTTTATGGAATCCAGAAGAAAATACTTCTGACAGTCACGTTGATTCTCAGTATACTTTTTGTTGTGACATACGCGGGCATTAACCAGATTGTGAAGGCGAATACCTATGAATCGTTATCGGGACAGTATGCCTACTTAAACGACAGGATACTCATGTCCTTTGAGAAGATTCAGGATGATTTAGACCAGCTTACCTCGGATTTTATTCTAAATGCTTATGTGCAGAAATCACTGACTAATCAGCCTTTTACGGCATCGGATGTGGAGATGATGAAAAAGAGCCTTGCCTTTTTGAACCGTAGCTTTCTGGATTACTATGTGATTCTTGATAATAAGGGCAATATGTATTCTCCACGGAACATATCTCTTGACCTTAATACCTTTCAGAACAGTACGATTTGCAAAAGTCTGGGAGAAGAATACTCTAAAACAAAATTATTATGGACAAGAGATGTGATATTCGGAACCAATGAGATGAGTTTCTTTGTGGTACGTTATATCCATGAGATGAATTCACCTCATGATCCGGGGCTTTTGATCCTAAAGCTGAATGACAGCATATTGGATGACATCAAAGAAAGTATTACAGATGAGAGACTGATGTATTTCATGCTGGACGGGAATGAGGAAGTCTGCTTCGGGCAGCTGCCGGGCGGTGCCAAATGGGATCCGGAAGATGAGCGGAACCGTGAAATACTCTGGCAGGAGATTATGGTGCAGGGAGAGTACAGCGGACAGCTGGAAAAGGGAATTTCAAGAACGGCCTATCATGAGGGAACACAGTTTACGATTATAACATATGCTCCGGAAGAGGTATCCAATGAGGTGGTCAGGGAGATTCAGTTTATGATGGGCATTGTATTTATTGCGACCTACAGTCTGGCGGTTGTCAGTGTGATTGTTTTTGCACATAAGTTTACCAGACCGATCAAATATGTGAGCGATACGATGAGCAGTTTTGATGAGAGCCGCTTAGAATCCAGAATCGACTTAAATACGAACACCGAGTTAGACCACATTGGACAGGCCTACAACAGTATGGTGAAAGAAGTCAGGTCTCTGATGGAGAATGTGAAGAAAAAGGAGCAGGAATTGTGGGAGAGCGAACTGCAATCCCTGATTTATCAGATCAGACCGCATTTTCTTTATAATACACTGGACACGATCTATATGTTAGCAAGGATTCAGAAGGAAGAGACGATCATGAAAATGATAGAGTCGCTTTCCTGCTTTTTCAGGATCAATTTAAGCAATGGCAAGCAGGAAATTCCGGTGGAAAAAGAATTGGAGCATGTCAGCGCTTATCTGGAAATACAGAAGATCCGCAATGCAGAGCTGTTCACGTATGAGATTGATCTGGAGGAGTCTGTGTCATCCCTCATGGTCATGAAGATGATCCTTCAGCCTGTGGCGGAGAACTGCATCAAATATGGGTTTCAGGATATTTATGAGGGCGGTGTGATCCGCATACGGGCATATCAGGAAGATGGTTATCTCAGTTTTTCCGTAGAGAATAACGGGAAACCTATTGAACAGGAACAACTGGATAAGTTAAATAAGCTGGAGACAATTTCCATCGAGGAAATCGATCAGGTCATCCGCAGGAAAAACGGCGGGTATGGGATCTGTAATGTGGTAAAAAGATTACGCGTCAGGTATCATGACAAGATACGTTTCTATTATGTAAGAAAAGAGAGCGGGACGGAGTGCATCATTCAAATAGAGCTGGATCAGGCAAAAGAATCGGAGAAAGGGACTGTATGAAGACAATAATAAAAAGCGGATTGCGGATTGTTGGTTTAATCGCAGTGCTGGGCGTGATTAATTTGACGGGCTGTTCTGAGCAGGAAGAAGCGTCAGTGACACAGGAAGTTGAAAGTGAGGTCGTGATTCCGGTCATATTCAGAGTGGATCCTGAAACGAATGTTAGCGACAACAAGGCGTTTGCGGACGAGTTTAATCAGGAATATGAAGGGACATACCGGATAGAAGTGGAATGGCTGACAGAAAGCGCCGCAGGATACAGAAATAAGATTAAACAGTGGAATGTTCTGGATAAAATGCCTGCCGTTGTGGTAGATGCAGGGTTTGACAATGATTTTTATCAGGTTATGGTAGAAAATGACCGGCTGGTTGATCTGCGTCCCTATATGGAGCAGTCAGATTTCTGGCTGGATGCCATGAACCCGGATATTCTGAGGGACAGCACAGAGGCTGACGGGAGCGTGTACCTTTCCCCGCTTGGCAGCAGTGTGTACTCCTATGCTGGATTGATCTACAATGAAGAACTTTTAAGGAGGGCGGGATATGAGAAGATCCCAGAGACATGGGAAGAGTTTTTACAATGTCTGGATGCGCTTAAGGAGGAAGGAATCACCCCGCTTGCACTTCATGGTTCAGGTTCGTACTGGGTGCCGATGCTGATTGGGACGGCTTATATGGAAAGAACACAGGAGGGAAGGGACTTTCTCAGTGAGGATTTTCCGGACAGTTTTCAGAATCAGAATATGCAGGATATGTTAGAGATGCTGAAACTGTTATATCAGTATAGCTATGAAGATGCAGTAGAAATTGATTATGAGCAGGCGGCAAACCGATTCTTAAATGACGAGGTGGCGATTATAGCCAACGGTTATTGGATGTTTGACACTATGACAGACGAGATGAAAGAAAAGATGCGGTTCACATATTTTCCGGAAGGCGTCCTGATGAATTCACCCCGGATGGGCGCGTGGGCAGTGAGTTCGGGATATGATGAGGATGTGATCGAGGGTGCAGTCAAAGTTCTGGAATACAGGATTGCGAGTGAGCAGCCGGATTTGGATGAACTGCTAAACGGTGCCGCAGACAGTACGCTGGAAGCTTCTTATGCGGAGGCGGTAAAAGCAGTAAGGACGGTCATGCCCAATTATCAGATGAAATGGGAACAGGAGATTCAGAACGAGTTTTTTACCGAATATATGCCGGAATTGTTGGCGGGAGAGATAGAAACGGAGGAGTTTTTGCAGTTGATGGATGAGCGCAATGCTGCCATCAGACAGAGAAAATAGAAAGTTTAAAAATTGATATTTCAGGTTTAGTTATTTGTACATGGCGCATTTTTTCTCATGCTATAATTCTATTCGTACATAGAAAGTGTGTTCGGAATCACACAATTATAAATACGAGAAAGGAGTTATTTCAATGAGAAGGAAAATAACAGCAACAATATTGGCGGCAGTGATGACCGCGTCATTATTAGCAGGATGTGGTTCAGGCGGCGGAGCACAGTCAGGGACA
The DNA here is from genome assembly GCA_947179245.1 of uncultured Lachnospiraceae bacterium. Lineage (GTDB taxonomy): Bacteria > Bacillota > Clostridia > Lachnospirales > Lachnospiraceae > UBA3282. Next base: position 18,457 of record CAMXBD010000002.1, read on the forward strand.
CAGGCAGGAGCAGACAGCTCACAATCCGGACAGGAGTCAGCAGGTGCTGCGCAGTCAGGTGAAGCAGGTGATGTCAGTCTCAAAGTCTGGGGCTCACAGGAAGATCAGGAGATGTTGAATGACATTATTGACAACTTTAAAGAAGACTATCCGGAGGCGGCAGGCTGGAATATTGAGACAGCAGTAGTAAGCTCGGCAGATGCCAAGACAGAGGTGTTAAAAGACCCTTCAGTGGCAGCAGATATTTTTGAGTTCGCTTCTGACCAGTTAGCAGAGTTACAGTCAGCAGGCGTGTTATATCGTATCACTAAGAATAAAGAAGAAATCATAGCAAACAACTTACCAAATTCAGTAGACGCCGCAACAATTGACGGCGAGATGTATGGATATCCGAATACATCTAATTCATTTTTCATGTATTATGACAAGAGCAAGTATACGGAGGATGAGGTTAAGAGCTTGGATACCATGCTTGCCAAAGAGCTTGAATCAGGAGTGACAAACTTCTCCATGGATCTTGATAACGGCTGGTATACGGCGGCATTCTTCTTTGGAGCAGGATGTACCTTGTTCGGCGAGGACGGTGCAGATCCGACACAGTGTGACTTCAACAATGAGAAAGGTGTTCTGGTAGGGGATTATCTGCTTGATCTTGCAACAAACCCGAAAGTAAAGAATCATGACGACGCGCTTCTTCTTGCGGCTTTTGCAGAGGGAACTCTGGGAGCAAGCCTGACAGGAACATGGAATGCAGCGGCAATTAAGGAATCTTTGGGAGAAAACTTCGGTGTGACGACCGTGCCTTCTATTACATTGGAAGACGGAACAGAGATTTCTCCGAGTACAATCGTTAACTTTAACCTTTATGGCGTTAACGCGCAGACAAAGCACCCGGTAGAGGCAATGCAGTTTGCAGAATATTTAAGTAATGAAAAGTGCCAGAGAATCCGTTTTGAAGTAAGAAATTCTTCACCTACGAACTTAAATCTGGTAAATGATACAGAACTGCTCAGCACGAGTCCCGCAGTTGCAACTCTTTCAGAGCAGGTTAAAACTTCAACCGTACAGCCCTCTATTCCTCAGATCGGTAACTTCTGGAGCCCGATGGAGGCATTCGGACAGGATTGTATCGCTAAGGCAGTGACCAAAGAGAATATGCAGGAGAAACTGGACACCATGGTTCAAGGTATTCTGGCAAAACTCGGCGAGTAGGAGATGAAACTGCAATAAGCGAGGAGGGACGTTATGGGTAAGGGAAAAAAGAAAAAAAGTATCAATGACGGTTCTGTTGTCGTACAGGTCATCCAAAAAGGGGATGTTTGGGCGAAACTCTCCATGGTCATTATGGGATTTGCCAATCTGCGCAGGAAACAGATCGTTAAAGGATTGATTTTTCTTCTGATAGAAGCATCGTTTATTTACTATATGGTACAAACCGGGGTAAATGCCCTGAAAAACATGATCACGCTCGGCACACAGACGCAGGGGTGGGTCTATGATGAAGAACTTGGAATCGATGTACTGGCGCAGGGCGATAACTCTATGCTTCTACTGTTGTACGGTGTACTTTGTCTTTTCATTATCACGGCATTTGTGCTTGCATGGAGGGCTAATTTAAAGTCAGCTATGGAAGTGCAGATGCTTGAAGCAAAAGGAAGGCCGGTTCCGGGATTTATAGACGATGTAAAGATTTATATGGATCAGAAGTTCAACAGAACCCTGTTGACATTGCCGATGATTGGTGTGCTTGCCTTTACGGTGCTTCCGCTGGCGTACATGATCCTTGCGGCTTTCACGAACTATGATAATGCTCATCAGCCGCCCGGAAATCTGTTTACATGGATCGGACTCGATAACTTCGGGACGATCCTAGGTTCCGGCAGTACGATTGGCAAGACTTTCTGGCCGATTCTTGCATGGACGATCATATGGGCGTTCTTTGCAACATTTTTAAATTATATCGGTGGAATCCTGCTTGCGCTTCTGATCAACCGGAAAAGTGTGAAGTTTAAGAGTCTTTGGAGAACCATTTTTGTAATGTCGATTGCGATTCCGTCTTTTGTATCACTTCTTGTCATGAGAACGATGTTACAGCCGGACGGTGCGGTCAATGTTTTGTTAAAGAGCTGGGGATTGATCGAAGAGAGTCTTCCGTTCTGGACAAATGCGACCTTTGCAAGAGTATCGGTCATTGTCGTCAACCTCTGGGTAGGTGTTCCGTATACGATGCTGATCACGTCGGGAATTTTACTGAATATACCGGAAGAACTGTTTGAGGCGGCTTCCATTGACGGCGCTAATGCAGCAGTCATGTTCCGCAAGATCACGATGCCATATGTTGTTTTCGTAACGACACCGTATCTGATCACGCAGTTTGTCGGAAACATTAATAACTTTAATATTATTTATCTACTTTCAGGCGGTGGACCGAGTACACTTGATTATTATCAGGCAGGAAAGACGGATCTGCTTGTTACATGGCTCTATAAACTGACGGTCAACAGCAAGGATTACTGCTATGCATCAGCGATAGGTATTATCATATTTGTGATTTCGGCGGTGGCATCCTTACTTACATACCGTAAGACATCAGCATACAATAATGAGGAGGCGTTCCAATAATGAATAAGACAAGATCTATGTCAAGACATAAAAGAATGAAAGACATTGCATCCTATGTTGCCCTCATCGTATTGTCTATTATCTGGCTGGTTCCGATATTTTGGGTAGTTATGACGTCTTTTAGGGAAGAGCCGGGCTCTTATACGTCATATTTCTTCCCGAAAAGCCTGACGATAAACAATTATGTAAACTTGTTAACAGACAATACACAGTTCTATTTTATGAAGTGGTTTGGAAACACCTTCTTTGTGGCAGTATGCAGCTGTGTGATTTCTACATTTTTTGTACTGGCAGTGTCCTATACGATGTCAAGGATGCGCTTTAAGATGAGAAAACCATTGATGAATATTGCGATGATTCTGGGGATGTTTCCGGGCTTTATGTCCATGATTGCCGTATACTATATCTTGAAAGGACTGGGAATTACGCAGTCGCTGTTAGCGCTTATCATGGTGTATTCCGGCGGCGCAGGTCTGGGATTCTTTGTGGCAAAAGGTTTCTTTGATACATTACCGAAGGCGCTTGACGAGGCGGCGCTCATAGATGGGGCAACAAGATTGCAGATTTTTACCAAAATTACGATACCGCTGTCAAAGCCAATCATTGTGTACACTGTGCTGACTTCGTTCTTAGGACCTTGGATGGACTTCATTTTTGCCAGTGTAATCATGGGTGATAATTACGATAACTATACGGTAGCGCTCGGACTGTTCAAGATGCTGGAGAGAGAGTTTATCAATGACTACTATACACAGTTTGCGGCAGGGTGCGTATTGGTATCTATTCCGATTGCGGCATTGTTTATCAGTATGCAGAAGTATTATGTGGAAGGCGTGTCTGGCGGCGCGGTGAAAGGATAAGATAATGAGTATGCGTTCTCCTTTAGAGTGGAAGCGGTTCTTTGAATCGGAAGAGTTTGATAAAGAATATGAATATACCGGAGATAATCTGGGCGTTGTTTTGGGAGAAAAAGAAACGACGTTCCGGATATGGGCTCCGACTGCGGAATCCGTATCTTTAAATTTGTATGAGAGCGGGGACAGCGGGGCGGACGACGGAACAGGTATAATTCCGATGCAGAGAACCGACAAGGGTGTCTGGATGGTATCGGTTGAGAATAATCTGAAAAACACTTATTATACATATACGGTCACAGCGAATGGAGAGACGCATGAAACGCAGGATGTGTACGCGAAAGCGTGCGGTGTAAACGGGCGGCGGAGTATGGTAGTAGATTTAAGAGATACCGATCCGGATGGATGGCAGAAGGATGAGTACACATATGACGCCGCATCCCTTCCTGTAATCTATGAAGTACATATCAAAGATTTCTCCTATGCGGAGAGTTCCGGTATTCCGAAAGAATACCGGGGGAAATACAGGGCGTTTACCATAGAAGGTTCCACATTATATGGTAAAGGGGAAAAGAGTACCTGCATTTCCTATTTAAAAGAACTTGGTATTACCCACGTACATCTGCTGCCCTGTTTTGATTTCGGGTCTGTGGATGAGGCGGGGGATTTTGATACTCAGTTTAACTGGGGATATGATCCTGTTAATTACAACATACCAGAAGGCAGCTACGCGACGAACGCGCAGGACGGCAGGGTTCGTATCAGGGAATTTAAAGAGATGGTCATGGCGCTCCATCAGGCAGGAATCGGTGTTATTATGGATGTTGTCTATAATCATACGTTTGCTTTGGATTCCTGCTTTCAAAGGACAGTACCATACTATTACTATCGCGTCAGGGAAGACGGAACCATGTCAAACGGCTCCGCATGCGGAAACGATACGGCGAGTGAACGCGCGATGTTCAGAAGATATATGACGGAGTCTGTCTGCTATTGGGCGAAAGAATATCATATTGACGGTTTCCGCTTTGACCTGATGGGACTCCATGATGTGGAGACGATGAACGCGATCCGCAAGGCGCTGGATGAGATGCCTGACGGGAAGCATATTCTGATGTATGGAGAGCCCTGGGCGGCAGCCGATACAGCCATGAAGAAAGGCGCGGTTCCTGCATTGAAGAAAAACGTGGAATTGCTGGATGAGAGAATCGCAATTTTTAATGATGATACCCGCGATACTGTAAAAGGGGATATTCAAGATGCAAAACTACCCGGATTTGTCAATGGCGGAGAGGGACTGGAAGATAAAATATGTTCTGCAGTTCTGGCATGGTGTGATGGAAAAGGCGGTTATCAGCCCCATAATCCCGGTCAGACAATCACTTACGTGTCGGCGCATGATAATTGGACATTATGGGATAAACTGTGTTATACGCTTCAAACAGAACCTGATTTTAACTGCAAGGATGAGCGGGTGGTACAGGCAAATAAGTTTGCAGCCGGAGTTGTTATGACTTCGCTTGGCACAGTATTTATGCAGGCAGGTGAAGAAGCCGCAAGGACAAAGAGAGGAATCGGGGACAGCTATAATTCTCCGGCAGCGCTAAATGCGCTTGACTGGGAGAGAATGTACCGGTTTGAAGATTTACTGGCATATTATAAAGGAATGCTGGCGATCCGCAAAAGCTGTCCGGGATATTGGCACCGTGATAAGAAAGTTCTTGAAAAAATTCAGTTCCACCATTGTGAGCAGGGATGTATCGCTTTTGCATTCAATGCGCAGAGCAGTCATGATAAATGGAAACGGCTGTGGGTGGTGTATTCTACCCGGAAAGAACCTTACAGGCTGTCTCTTCCGAAAGCGGACAGAGTGCTGTTAGCGGATGGAGCAAGGGTATTGTCTCAGCCGGCAGAGTTGGAAGAGAAGGAGTATGTTCAGATTGAGACGATGGGTGTGTCTGTGTTTGGAGAGCCCCTAAGTCCATTTTAATTGTTGAAAAGAAAAAAGCAGTATGCTATATTATAACCATCAAAGGAATGACCGCCCATGCAAGGGTGGTTTTTCTATGTAAATCTGCATACAATGGAGTAATTATGAACAACAATCATTATTTCAATAAAATATGGGATGTCTTTAAACCCTTCATAATATACTATGTTCTCTACAGTGTGGTATTTATCCTGATTATTTCTTTATGCCGGACAATCGCACAAGGCTTAGGAGACGAATATATGGTATATCTGACAGAACATGCCGAGACAGTGACCGGATTGGTCAGTGGACTGTCCATGATGATCAGTGTCCTGCCGCTTATTCCGATGCTGAGACACGAGTTGGCTGAACATAAATTTTCTGTGAGCGATACGGTGTATGACGGCAGTTCGGCAGCAAAGAAGCAGAACGGCGCTAAGAGCGGAAAAAACGGCATAGCGGTAACGCAGGCAGCTCTCACGATTCTGCTTGCAGCATCTTCTTCTCTGGGACTTAATGTTCTATTGGCATTGACCGGATTAGTCGAGTCTTCTGCTGGCTACCAAGATGTGGCGAGGCAGCAGTACAGCGTCGTATTTGGGGCAGGCATGATCTTGTTTGGCTTGATTTCACCAATCACGGAGGAAATCGTTTTTCGCGGTCTGGTCTTTAACCGTATGAGACGTTATTTTCCTCATGTGGCAGCAGTGGCCGCATCTGGTGTGCTGTTCGGCATCTATCACGGTAATCTGGTGCAGGGGTTATACGGTGGGTGCATGGGTATGTTAATGGCATATCTGTACGAGCGGATGCACAGTTTCTTAATTCCATGTCTTTTTCATGCGGCGGCTAACCTTGTGGTGTATGTGGTTGCACAGAATATGGCGCTGCAGGGAAAACTTTTTACATTGACCGGCTGCGTGGCGCTGCTTGGTGTTTCAGCAATTTGTATTGTTATCGTAGAATTAGGAAAACCAAATCATTAATTTGTTACTTGTTGACACACAGGAAAGAACAATTTATAATTTAGTTATGTATTTTGTACTAAAAAGCTGCTCCGTCAAACGGAAATTGAGCAAAATTTATTAAAAATAAATTTAAAGCGCGAAGGAGAAACTTATGAGTATCATTAATGTGGATGTTGACAATTGTGTTGGATGTAATGCCTGTGTGCGTGCGTGCCCGATTGGGGATGCCAATATTGCCCGGATGGATGATGAAGGACACTTAAAGATTTTCATAGATGACGAGAAATGTATCAAGTGCGGTGCCTGTATCAAAGCGTGTTCACATGATGCAAGATCATATGTCGATGACACAGAGCGGTTTTTGGAGGATCTGCGCAGGGGACAGGAGATTGCGCTGATTGCGGCACCTGCTATCAAAATAGCATTCGATGGGAACTGGCGGCATGCACTCCAGTGGCTGTCAGATCATGGTATTAAGAAGATATATGACGTAAGTTTCGGAGCAGATATTTGTACGTGGGCACATCTGCGTTATCTGGAGAGGAATCCGGGTAAGAAATTAATTTCACAGCCTTGTGCGGCAGTGGTGAATTATGTGCAGAGGCATAAACCGGAACTCTATTCCAACCTCTCACCGATACACAGTCCCATGCTTTGCCTTGCGACTTATATGAAAAAGGTGCTGGGTTATAAGGGTAAGATTGCGGCGATTTCTCCGTGTATTGCCAAAATTGAGGAGTTCCGGGAAACGGGGCTTGTGGATTATAACGTGACAATGGAACATTTGAGGCAGTTTTTTGCGGATAATAACGTAAGACTGCCAGAAGTTAAGATATACAGCGAATTTGAGTTTGATGGAAGTCAGGGATTAGAGGGCGCGATTTATCCGAAACCGGGCGGGCTGATGAGTAATATCCTGACTCATGCGCCAAACCTGAATGTGATTACCTCCGAAGGAACAGAGATGCTTTATCATGATATGGAAACATACAGTCAGCTCAAAGAGTCGGAGAAACCGGATCTTTTTGATGTGCTCAACTGTGGTGACGGCTGTAATGGCGGTCCTGCAACGGGCGTGCATTATCAGCGGTTTGCCATGAACAACATCATGCATGATGTAGAACAGCATGCGAAGAAGGTGCGCAAGGCGAATACAACCAAGAAGGGTATAGACCAGCAGTTTGCCGAGTTTGACAGAACGCTCAACTTAGATGATTATGTGCGTACATACAAACGTTATGATATTCATAAGACAGATGTTTCGGAAAGAGAGATTGAGAATGCATTTGTACAGCTCGGCAAGCGTACGAAGGATGAAAAGAACTTTGACTGTCACTCCTGCGGATATCAGTCATGCCGTGAGATGGCGATTGCAGTTGCACGCGGTTTAAATACTCCGGAAAACTGCCATGAATTTATGATGCAGTCTATCAAGGAAGAGCGGCAGAAGGTAAATGAAGTGAACACAAGAGTTCTGGATATGAATAATGAGCTGATGCGTGTATTCGGAAATCTCTTTGAAAATCTTGAAATGGTGAAACAGGAAGCTGAACAGATACAGGCAGAGAGTGGCAAGAGCTCGCGGGAAATGACAAATGTGTCAACACAGATGGAAGAGCTGAACCGGATGAATCAGCAGATTACGCAGGCAATGCTGGCAATCAACCAGAGTGTTGCAAAGTATAATGAGATGACACAGAATGTTGAAAAGATTGCGGGCAAGATTAATTTGCTTTCCTTAAATGCTGCAATCGAGGCGGCAAGAGCCGGTGAGGCTGGACGAGGGTTTGCGGTTGTGGCGACCAATATCCGGGATCTTTCAGATAATTCCAAGGCGTCCGTGGGCAATGCAAGGGAAAGCGACGGAGAAGTCAGAAGTGCAATAGATAACGTCAATCATATCATAGAAAACTTTGATGATACTGTTCAAAAGCTGATCAGCGCAACAAACGGTGCAATCGAAGGCGTTAAATCGACCTCCGACAACAGTTCGAGTATCAAGAAGTCGATGGAGGAATTAGAGCAGCTTGCTAAAGATGTAGAGGCTATGATCGTTGAGACGAACAAAGTATTGCAATAGAGATATCAGAAACAGAAATAGAAGTCTTAAGGCGGTCAATCCGATAATGGAATGACCGCTTTTTCTTTCTAAATCCAATAGAGTTGTGATATGATAGCAATATATTAAGGATACAGTAAAAGCGCAGAAAAGGGAGCAGAGAAAATGTATATTGCAATACTGATGGAAGATACATACGGCAGCCCGCAGTGCGAGTGCGAACATGGGCTGAGTCTTTATATAGAGACAAAGCACCACAGGATTCTCATGGATACAGGTGCCACCAATAAGACATGGGAAAATGCACGCAGGTTAGGAGTTGACTTATCTGTGATAGATACAGTAGTGTTAAGCCATGGGCATTACGACCATTCCGGGGGTATGACTGCTTTGCGTAAGATCAACCGGGATGCTGTTATCTATATTCAAAAGACAGCTCTTTTAGATTATTATCATGGGGAACGCTATATTGGAATTGATAAGGAAATCGGGGAACTGCCGAATGTGCAATTGTTATCCGGCGATAGGAAGATTGATGGAGAGATTTCTCTTTTCACAGGCATAACAGGAAGAAAATTCTGGCCGCAGAGTAATCTCGGATTGTCAATGCGGGTAGACGGGGTGGATAAACAGGACGAATTTGCCCATGAACAGTGCCTTGTTATACAGGAAGATAAGAAGATATTAGTCTCCGGCTGTGCACATAACGGTATTCTGAACATTCTCGACAGATATCAGGAAATATATGGAGATTCGCCTGATATGGTGATCAGCGGATTTCATATGATGAAGAAAAGCAGTTATACGGAGGAGGAAAAAGAAACTATCCGGAAGACTGCTGAGGAATTGAAGGAAAGAGATACAATTTTTTACACAGGGCATTGTACGGGGCAGATGGCGATTGACCTGATGAAACCGATTATGCAGGATAAGCTGATACAGATGCATTGCGGTATGGAGATACGGATATAAATGATGGGAGGGCAGAATATTGAAAAAGGGAAAGAAGATAGGGAAAGTTGTTTTGATCATACTGGCGGTTCTTGTTCTGGTCACAGGCATTTACTGTGCATATGTGCTGATTGACTATGACCGTCTGCCAGATAAATTGACTCTTGAAGTCAACAGAAGCGGCTCTGATGCCGATTTTGACGAGGAATTTCAGGTGAAAGAAGGTGGGGAATATCTGGTCATGACATACAATATCGGTTTTGGCGCTTACACGAAAGATTACAGTTTCTTCATGGATGGGGGAAAATATTCGTGGGCAGAAGACGAGGAGAGCGTCTTATCGGGTGTTTCTGCAATGGGCATGGCAATCAGCGATATCGATCCGGATTTTATTCTTGTTCAGGAAGTTGACCGAGATGGTACCAGAAGCTATCATATAGATGAGTTGGAGATTCTCAATCAATTCATCAAAGGCTATTATTATGACTTTGCACAAAATTATGATTCACCATTCCTTTTTTTCCCGCCATGGCAGCCGCATGGGGCTAATGTAGCCGGAATGGTGACATATTCAAGAGGTGAGATTACGGATACAATACGAAGGAGTTTTCCGATTTCAGAATCCCTCAGTAAATTTGTAGATCTGGACAGATGCTATTCCATCTCACGGATTCCCACAGAGAACGGCAAGTTTCTGTGCATTTATAATGTGCATTTGTCAGCTTACGGTAGTAATGATGAGATCAGGGAAGGACAGCTATCCATGCTGTTTGAAGACATGGAGGCGGATTATGAGCAGGGTAATTATGTGATTTGTGGTGGTGATTATAATCATAACGTGAAAGAAGAAACTACGGAGAATGCACCGGAATGGGCGTATCTGTTCCCGCGGGAAGAGCTTCCGATTGGTTTTCACATGGCGATCGACGATGCCAAGACTCCCGAAGATGTGGCACATGAGACATGCAGGAGCGCAGACCAGCCCTATGAGGAGGGCGTGACCTATACGGTTACACTGGATGGATTTATTGTGTCGGATAATGTGATCGTTAAGGAGTATCAGAATGTGGACTACGGGTATGAATATTCGGATCATGATCCGGTGCTTATGAAGTTTGGGATTGAGTGAGCGTTGGGATTTGGATGCGGGAAAAAGAGAGGGGTAATGGGTGAGGTGGGACGGCAAATTACGCAGGAGTGACTCTTGCGCCGGGCTACGGGGAATGGATTTTCTGGGATATTCCGGTGAGAGAGGCTGTGGGACCAGACACGACCGCCCTCTACGCGCATCCATGCGCGGTTCGGGCTTTCCGGGGCATCCGTGCCCCGGAATCGTTGTTTCATGACGGAATATCAAGAAAACCTCATTTCCCTTCGCAAGCCACATGAGTCGCTCCTGCGTAATTTGCCTGTGCAGCCGTACTATTGCCAGTGCTCTTTTTCTGAGCATCCGAATTGGGATGTATATGTATATAGTATGTTGGCGGGTAGCAGAAAAATCGAGACAATAATCTTTAAAAAATAAAATGCCAGACAATAACAACACAAATACACGAATTGGCGAATTATCTGACAATTCAGATAAAAGTCTCTATTTACAACGCCGCAAAAGTGTTGTATATTAAACATGCAGGTCGCAAAGGAGCGCAATGTGTTTCCTTTGCGACCCTTTTTTGTTGCGAGAGCGCGGCGACGCAGGAATATTCTTCTGCCCGCGCGGACGTATGCCTATACAACCAAAGGGACATTTTTTAAAGAGGAGAAAATCTATGTTTGATGTAAAACCAACAGTTCCCACATCCCCGCTTCACCGCATGGAATTTGAGCATGACAACTGCGGAATCGGCGCATGCGTGAACATCAAAGGGCTAAAAAGCCGCGTCATTGTCGAGAATGCACTTAAGATCGTGGAAAACTTAGAGCACAGAGCAGGTAAAGACGCAGAAGGAAAAACAGGTGATGGTGTCGGTATTCTGACACAGATGCCTCACAAATTTATGGTCAAGGTGACGAAAGAGCTGGGCTTTGACATTGGCGGAGAGAGAGAATATGGTGTCGGTATGTTCTTTTTCCCACAGGATGAATTGCAGCGTAATCAGGCGAAAAAGATGCTTGAGATCATCGCTGAGAAAGAAGGGTTACAGTTCTTGGGCTGGCGTACAGTGCCGACAGTGTCCACAGTGCTGGGACACAAAGCGGTGGAATGTATGCCCTGCATCATGCAGGCATTTATTAAGAAACCTGCAAACATAGCAAAAGGGCTTGACTTTGATAGAAAACTGTACATACTTCGGAGAACTTTTGAGCAATCCACGGATGTGACTTATGTGGTCAGCCTGTCTAGCAGAACGATTGTATATAAGGGTATGTTCTTAGTGGGACAGCTTCGCACATTTTTCTCTGATCTTCAGGATAAAGATTATGAGTCGGCGATTGCCATGGTACATTCACGTTTCTCCACAAACACAAACCCCAGCTGGGAACGTGCCCATCCGAACAGATTTATTGTGCATAATGGAGAGATCAATACAATCCGCGGGAACGCAGATAAGATGCAGGCACGTGAGGAGAATATGGAGTCCGAGCATTTACAGGGGCAGATGCATAAGATACTGCCCGCTATCAATGCCTCCGGTTCCGATTCCGCTATGCTGGATAACACGCTGGAGTTTCTCGTGATGAGTGGGATGCCGCTGCCGCTTGCGGTGATGATTACGATTCCGGAGCCGTGGGAGAACAATAAGACCATGACCCAGAAGAAAAAGGACTTCTATCAGTACTATGCGACAATGATGGAGCCTTGGGACGGACCTGCGTCTATTCTTTTCTCGGACGGAGATATTATGGGTGCAGTACTTGACCGGAATGGTCTACGCCCTTCACGTTACATGATTACAGATGATGATACGTTGATCCTGTCCTCGGAAGTGGGTGTGCTTGACATCGATCCTGCCAAGATCGTGATGAAGGAGAGACTGCATCCCGGGAAGATGCTTCTTGTGGACACTGTTCAGGGCAGAGTCATCGATGATGATGAGGTAAAAGAAAAATATGCGTCGGCACGTCCTTACGGTGAGTGGCTGGATAATAAGCTGGTGGCGCTCAAGGATTTGAGGATTCCGAATCAGCGTGTGCCGGAGTATACCAATGAAGAAAGACAGCGTATGCAGAAGGCATTCGGCTACACTTACGAGGAACTAAAGACAAGCATTCTGCCTATGGCGAGGAACGGTGCAGAGGCGATCGCCGCTATGGGGGTGGATACGCCGATTCCGGTGTTGTCTAAGGCGCACCATCCGCTGTTCCACTATTTCAAACAGCTTTTTGCACAGGTTACTAATCCGCCTATCGATGCAATCCGTGAAGAAGTGGTAACTTCTACTACGGTATATCTGGGCAGGGACGGCAATTTGCTGGAGGAAGTACCGGAGAACTGCAATATGTTAAAAGTACATAATCCGATTCTGACGAACACAGATCTGCTCAAAATCAAGAATATGAAGTCAGACGGGTTTAAGGTCGAGGTCGTTCCGATTACTTACTATAAGAATACAAGTCTGGAAAAAGCAATAGACAGACTGTTTGTGGAGGTAGACAGGGCTTATCGTGACGGTGTCAATATTTTGATTTTGTCCGATAGGGGTGTGGATGAGAACCGGGTGGCGATTCCTTCCCTGTTAGCAGTATCCGCCTTACAACAGCATCTTGTCAGCACGAAGAAAAGAACAAGCGTGGATATTATCTTAGAGTCCGCGGAACCTCGTGAGGTGCATCACTTTGCGACATTGCTTGGCTTCGGCGCCTCTGCAATCAACCCTTATCTGGCGCAGGAAAGCATCAAAGAACTGATTGAGAACCACATGTTAGATAAGGATTACTACGCGGCGGTGAATGATTATAACGATGCTGTACTGCATGGGATTGTGAAGATTGCTTCCAAGATGGGAATCTCCACGATACAGTCCTATCAGGGTTCCAAGATATTTGAAGCAATCGGCATTGACAAAGAAGTAATTAATAAATACTTTACCAATACAGTGTGTCGTGTGGGTGGTATTACATTAAAAGATATTGAGAAAGAGGCTGATACGCTTCACTCCATGGCTTTTGACCCACTTGGTCTATCAACAGACCTGACGCTTGATAACCCCGGACATCACCAGATGCGCAGTGGTGCTGATGAACACTTATACAATCCGGAGACAATCCATTTACTGCAAGAGTCAACAAGACGTGGTGATTATGAAATATTCAAACAATATACCGCAGCAGTCAATAATGAAGAGAGTATTAAGAATTTAAGAGGTCTGATGGACTTCAATTATGCGAAGAAACCCGTGCCAATAGAGGAAGTTGAGGCAGTTGACACGATTGTCACAAGATTTAAAACGGGTGCTATGTCCTACGGTTCCATTTCCAAGGAGGCGCATGAGACGATGGCGATTGCCATGAACAGACTTCATGGTAAATCCAATTCCGGTGAAGGCGGAGAGGATGACGACAGACTGACGGCAGGTGCGGACGGTTTGAACAGATGCTCTGCTATAAAGCAGGTAGCATCGGGACGATTCGGTGTGACCAGCAAATATTTAAACAGCGCACAGGAGATTCAGATCAAGATGGCGCAGGGAGCAAAACCCGGCGAAGGCGGACATCTGCCCGGCGGCAAAGTATATCCGTGGATTGCTAAGACGAGACATTCAACGCCCGGTGTAGGGTTAATCTCTCCGCCGCCGCACCATGATATCTATTCTATAGAAGATTTAGCACAGTTGATCTACGACTTAAAGAATGCCAATACAAGGGCACGCATCTCTGTAAAACTAGTGTCCGAGGCAGGTGTGGGCACAGTCGCCGCAGGTGTTGCCAAGGCAGGCGCGCAGGTTATCCTTGTGTCCGGCTATGACGGCGGTACGGGTGCGGCACCCCGCAACTCCATCCACAATGCAGGACTTCCGTGGGAATTAGGTCTTGCCGAGACGCATCAGACATTGATTCAGAATGGTCTGCGCAATAAAGTGCGCATCGAGACAGATGGCAAGCTGATGAGCGGTCGTGACGTGGCGATCGCGGCAATCCTCGGCGCAGAGGAATTTGGTTTTGCCACAGCGCCCCTTGTAACGATGGGATGTGTCATGATGAGAGTATGTAATCTGGATACCTGCCCCGTGGGCGTGGCGACACAGAATCCGGAGTTGCGCAAACGCTTTGCGGGTAAACCGGAGTATGTGGAGAATTTCATGAGATTTATCGCACAGGAAATGCGCGAGTATATGGCGAAGCTGGGTGTCCGCACGGTGGATGAACTGGTGGGACGGACTGATCTTTTGAAAGTAAAAGAAAATCTGACAGAACGCCAGAAACAGATAGATTTGAGCTTGATTTTAAGAAATCCTTACGAGGGCAGTAAGGAGAAGTGTATCTTTGACCCGAAGCAGGTATATGATTTCGGGCTGGAGAAGACTATGGATGAGAAAGTGCTGTTAAAACAGATGTCTAAAGCCCTAGAGACAGGGCAGAAGAGAAGTCTGGAGGTGGATGTGACGAACACTGACCGTACTTTTGGTACGATTTTCGGCTCTGAGATTACCAGAAGATTCGGCGATACGCTTGCAGAGGATACTTACCGTATTTTGTGTAACGGTTCCGGTGGTCAGAGTTTTGGCGCTTTTATCCCTAAAGGACTTACTTTGGAACTGGTGGGTGATTCCAACGATTATTTCGGAAAAGGATTGTCCGGCGGTAAGCTGATCGTGTACCCGCCGAAAGGGTCTAAATTCAAGCAGGACGAGAATATCATCATTGGTAATGTGGCGCTTTACGGCGCGACATCCGGCAAAGCGTTTGTAGGCGGTGTGGCTGGTGAGCGCTTCTGCGTGCGCAACTCCGGTGCGATTGCGGTCGTGGAAGGTGTGGGAGACCATGGCTGCGAGTATATGACCGGCGGACGTGTTGTTGTGCTTGGTTCTGTGGGCAAGAATTTTGCCGCAGGTATGAGCGGAGGCATTACATACGTACTGGATGAGAATAACGATTTGTATACTAAAACAAACAAGGAAATGGTTTCTTCTTATGAGATTACTTCCAAATATGATGTTCTTGAGTTAAAAGAGATGATCAAAGAGCATGTTGCTTATACAAATTCCGCCAAAGGAAAAGAGATTCTGGACAATTTCGGAGAGTATCTGCCGAAGTTTAAGAAGATTATTCCCCAC
Source organism: uncultured Lachnospiraceae bacterium (assembly GCA_947179245.1). Classification (GTDB taxonomy): domain Bacteria; phylum Bacillota; class Clostridia; order Lachnospirales; family Lachnospiraceae; genus UBA3282. The sequence goes on from CAMXBD010000002.1 coordinate 34,098, forward strand.
GATTATGAGAAGATGCTGAAACTCATCGTGCAGATGGAAGAAAAAGGCTTGAGTGCGGAACAGGCGCAGATTGAAGCATTCTACGCCGCTAAGAAATAGGAGGAGCATATCATGGGAAAACCAACCGGATTTATAGATTATGAGCGCAAAGTTTCAGCGGATGTGAGTCCGAAACAGCGCATTAAGAATTTTAATGAATTTCATGAACATCTATCGATGGAGGAACAGCAGTTACAGGGCGCGCGGTGCATGGACTGCGGCGTGCCGTTCTGTCAGTCGGGCATGACGCTGTGCGGTATGACTTCCGGCTGTCCACTGCACAATCTTGTGCCGGAGTGGAATGATCTCGTTTATACCGGTAACTGGGAACAGGCGTATCTGCGTCTGCATAAGACCAACAATTTTCCGGAGTTTACTTCGAGAGTATGTCCCGCACTGTGTGAGGCGGCATGTACCTGCGGGCTGAACGATGAACCTGTTTCTACAAAAGAAAACGAGTACGCCATTATCGAGAATGCCTATGCGAAAGGATATGCCGTACCCAAGCCGCCTAAGGTGAGAACAGGTAAGAGCGTGGCTGTGGTGGGAAGCGGACCGTCGGGGCTTGCCGTTGCAGACCAGCTTAACAAGAGAGGGCATTCCGTGACTGTATTTGAACGGTCAGATAGAATCGGTGGATTATTAATGTACGGTATTCCGAATATGAAGCTGGAAAAACATATTATAGACCGTAAAGTAAAGGTGATGGAAGAAGAAGGCGTTACTTTTGTGACAGGGACGGATATCGGTAAGGATATGAAGGCAGAGAAGCTTTTGAAAGATTATGACCGCGTCGTGCTGTGCTGTGGTTCTTCCCAGCCCAGAGATATCACTGCACCCGGCAGAGATGCTAACGGAATCTATTTTGCGGTAGATTTTCTGACGAGGAATACGAAGAGCCTGTTGGATTCTGATTTTCAGGATAAAAAGTATGTGGATACTAAGGATAAGCATGTGGTGATCATTGGCGGCGGCGACACCGGCAATGACTGTGTGGGCACTGCAATCCGTCATGGAGCGAAATCGGTGACCCAGATAGAGATGATGCCCAAGGCGCCCGATAAACGTGCAGACAATAATCCGTGGCCGCAGTGGCCCAAGGTGTGCAAGACCGATTACGGTCAGGAGGAGGCAATTGCTGTCTTCGGGCATGATCCGCGTATCTATGAGTCCACCGTGAAAGAGTTCATCAAAGATAAAAGTGGTAATTTGAAAGCTGTCAAAATCGTCTCCCTGACATGGGAGAAAGACTTAAAGACCGGACGCATGAACATGAAAGAGGTCGAGGGCAGCGGGAAGACGCTGGAGGCACAGATCGTACTTATTGCCGCAGGATTTCTGGGAAGCCAGAAGTATGTGACGGATGCCTTTAAGGTGGCTTTGGACGGCAGAACGAATGTGAAGACAGACAGCGGCAGATTCGCTGCGAGTGTTGACAGAGTTTTTACGGCAGGCGATATGCATACGGGGCAGTCTCTCGTTGTCAAGGCGATCAGACAGGGACGAGAATGCGCAAAAGAGGTGGATGAGAGCCTGATGGGATATACGAATATGTATGTGCAGTAGAGAAAATAAAGAATCGCAAAATGATAAAACCTTGTGGTTGTTTCGGCAATCGCAGGGTTTTTTCGTGGCTTCAGAATATGGTTGGATTGCATATGGGGAAAACTAATTAATCTTTAAATGAATGACAACAGCATTTTCAGAGTGTATAATACAATTATATATAGATATTGCATTTGAGGTTATTTTGAAGAAGGGCAGAATTAAGGAGTGATGCTATATGCGGAAGTTAAAAGTATATTTAGACACATCTGTGGTTAGTCATTTATTGCAAGAGGATGTACCTGAAAAGATGGCAGACACAAGGCGGTTATGGGAGATGTTCAAAGATGGAAAATATGATGTGTATTTATCTACGGTTACGTTAAAGGAGATACAAAAGTGTCCGGAACCGAAGAGAACACAGCTTATTGATTTTTTGAATGAGATACATTTCACGACACTGGACATTACAGAAGATGTCACAAATGTTGCAGAAAAAATCATTGAAATGGGAATACTGACACAGAAAAGTTTTGATGATTGCCAGCATATAGGAGTAGCAGTTATAAACGAATGTGATTGCATTATCTCATGGAATTTTAAGCACATTGTAAATGTAAAAACAATCAGAGGAGTAAGGGCAATTACAAATTTAGAAGGATATAAGATGATTGAAATATGGAATCCGTCTGTTTTGTTGGAAAGCGAGGAATGATTATGATTGCAAAGCCGGTTATTAGTTCGGATTTTACGATTGAGGATATTCACAAGATACGAGAGTATCATTATGAGATTACCAAGGATATGACAACGCAGGAAAGAATAAATTTCTATAATGAAGGTGGAAGAGCCTTTTTGAAAGAGATGGAGGAAAGAAAGCTGCAGAAAATATAGAAATAAAGAGTATAATGGCATCAATAAAGTGAATTGATAGGGGATGAGTATATTAAACATCAAAGAATACACTTGTGAAGATTCAATGAGAGTGAGTGACAGAAGTAGAGAGCGCAAGAAGACTCGGAACGGAGGAAGCAATGGAATTAAACCAATTTTTTAAGAGTATTATAGATCAGGACCGGTGTGCAGTTGTAATCTGTAATTTAGACCATGAGATCATCTACATGAATCCTGCGGCAACAGCAAGATATGCGAGGCGCGGCGGTGCCAAACTGACAGGGCGCAGTCTTTTGGACTGCCATAATGAGAAGTCTGGGGAAATCATCAAAAAAGTAATTGCGTGGTTTGCGGAAAGTACAGATCACAATATCATCTTTACATCTCACAATAAAAAAGAAAACAAGGATGTATACATGGTAGCTTTGCGTGATGAGAATGGAGCTTTGATAGGGTATTATGAGAAGCATGAATACCGGAACAAAGAGACCGATGAGTTGTATCATTTCTAAATGTATGATTGGGTTTGATTCTGCGGGCAGAAAATGCGTCTGTCCGCAGTTTTTGGCTGTGCGAGAATGTTTGCATTCACATAAACTGACTAAGATCGAGATATAAATCCTCGTAGATTCTTACCTTTACCGGTTCAAAAAAAGGATGCACTATAGGTCCTTCTTCGTGCTCAAAGTCATATACTGTAACGAATTTCTGTTTTGGATCGACAATCCAGTATTCCCGAACGCCTTTAGCCTGATATAACATGAGTTTTCGACCATAATCCATGTATTTATTGGATGGCGAGGTGATTTCGATCAACCAGTCCGGTGCGCCGTGACAGCCTCTTTCATCCAGCTTATCCAGCTTGCAGATTACGGAAATATCAGGTTCCACATAATTGAGTGTATCGTCCGCTATATATACTCCGAATGGTGCCAGAAATACTTCACATGTACCCTTTTTTTCCTTGATATGCATGTAAATCTGCACATGAAGTTCACCGAGGATCTTCTGATGCGTCCTTGACGGTGATTCCATGACAAACATTTCACCGTCGATCAGCTCAGCTCGTTCTCCGTCGGGAAGTGCTTCAATATCCGCAGTCGTGTAGGATTTACCTCCTTCAATAATCATAAACTGTTCCTCTCTTTCCACTAATGCATGTTCCATACTATTACCCTCCTTTTCGACAGAAGGTTCATATGGATAACCCCTGCCGCTATTCAGTTATAATTGTGAGTAAAGCGGCAGAAGTTGCCTGAATGTGCGAATGCACGGTTCATTGATTACTCTTGTTGAACTTATTATACATTATTGACAAGAGAATGTAAAGCGTAAAATAAATTATTCGTAAACGATATTTCGTTAATTACTACAATAACTGTATTCCATTTGCCAAGGCCTCTTTTGTCACCTCTTCCGGCCAAAGTGAGGACTGTACCTCGCCGATATGGGCTTTTCGTAAGAAAAACATACAGATACGGGACTGACCAATACCGCCGCCGATGGTGAAAGGCAGTTCCTCATCAAGAATCGCCTTCTGGAAAGGAAGCTTAGCTCTCTCAGGGCAGCCTGCTTTGTCTAACTGTTTAAGCAGGGAATCTCTGTCTACGCGGATACCCATAGAGGATATTTCCAGAGCGATATCTAGTACAGGGTAATAAACTAAAATGTCAGCATTTAATGCCCAGTCGTCATAGTCTGGGGCGCGTCCGTCATGTTTGACACCGGATTCTAACAGATCACCAATCTGCATAACGCAGACAGCGCCTTTTGCTTTAGTTATGTAATATTCCCGCTCCTTCGGTGTATAATCCGGGAACATATTTTCCAATTCCTGTGTAGTGATAAAAAAGATATCATGGGGTAATATCTCGTGAATATAATCATAACGTATTGCCATGTATTTTTCGGTTTTGCGGAGTACTTTGTAGACGGATTTGACCGTTTCCTGCAAGTAATCCAACGTACGTTCCTCACGGGAGATGATCTTCTCCCAATCCCACTGATCAACATAAATGGAGTGGATATTGTCAGTCGCCTCGTCCCTGCGGATGGCGCTCATGTCGGTATAGAGTCCCTCTCCATGTGAAAAGCCATATTTCTGCAAAGCCATGCGTTTCCATTTGGCAAGGGAATGTACGATTTCAGCCTGCGCATCGTTCTGCTCTTTGATGCCGAAGGAGACCGGGCGCTCCACACCATTTAGGTTGTCGTTAAGTCCGGAAGCAGGATCGACGAACAGCGGTGCAGATACACGCAGAAGATGAAGTTCTTCTGCCAGCAGAACCTGAAAAAAATCCTTGACAGTCTTGATACCTATCTGTGTGTCGTGCAGATTCAGCGCAGACTTGTAATCTTTGGGGATCATTAAATTATCCATATAAAACCTCACTTTATAAAAAAATTTAGATGACCGAGCTTGCGACGCAATACTCGTAAAGCAAATTTACTTCTATTTAACCGCGTTTTGGGGTAGAAATCAAGGGGAATGGAGAGAAATAGTTACAGTTCATACATTATTTATAATGGACGCTCCGAGGAACGACAATATCTTCGTTACAATGCTTTCGCTCCGCATCGGGTATAACAGATAGAAAATTCATCTATTAATCAGAATAAGAAAGGGTGGAAAATAGAAGAATAGAACAAATGTTCTAAAAAGGGCTTGCAATATATTTTGTGGTGTGGTAAGATGGACACATAAACAGAACAAATGTTCTGATTTAGGGATGGTCTGTCAATAGAAGAGACGGAGAGTAGAAATAGCGCGAGTCGTGTAAAGAGTTGCAGGCAGCGGTAATGTGAGCAATGCAAAGAGTGCAGGCAGTGGTAACGTGAGCAATACAAATAGTGTAGACAATGTGAGCAATGTGAGCAATGTGAGCAATGTAGGCGGTGTAAGCAATATAAACAACGCAGGGAATGCAAGGATGAAGTGAAAGAATAAGTAAAGGGATTTACAGTGTTATGGAAGTCAGGGTTTCGCCGCAGATGTCGATTATGGATAAACTTAAGATTCTTGCGGATGCCGCGAAGTATGATGTGTCGTGCAGTTCCAGCGGAGTAAACCGTGGAAATGATGGTACAGGTATCGGCAATGCAGTGGCGGCGGGACTGTGCCACAGCTTTGCCGCAGACGGCAGATGCATTTCTTTGTTAAAGATATTGTTTACGAATGAATGCATCTATGATTGCAGATACTGCATCAACAGGAAGTCTAATGATGTGCCGCGTGCATCTTTTACACCGGACGAAGTCTGCGAATTGACCATGGAATTTTACAGGCGTAATTATATAGAAGGACTTTTCTTAAGCTCCGGCATTTTGTATAGTCCGAATTATACAATGGAGTTGATTTGTGAGACGGTTCATAAACTGCGCACGGTACACCGATTTCAAGGTTATATCCATCTGAAAGCGATTCCGGGAGCGGATCCTATGCTGATACAGAAGGCGGGATATCTGGCGGATCGAATGAGCGTGAATTTGGAGATGGCGACAGCGGAAGGCCTACGGGAGATGGCACCGAACAAGCACCGTAAGAATATACTGAAACCGATGAGGCAGATTCAGAACGGGATCACGGAGAATAAGAACGAACTAACTTTATATAAACATGCGCCTCATTTCTGTGAGGCGGGGCAGTCTACCCAGATGGTGGTGGGTGCGCTGCCGGAGAGTGATTACCAGATTATGTCGGTGGCAGAGAATTTATATGATAAGTTCTCTTTAAAAAGGGTGTATTATTCTGCTTTTGTGAATGTGAATGAAGATAAGGAACTGCCCGCTTTGACCGGAGGACCACCTCTCTTGCGTGAACACAGGCTGTATCAGGCGGACTGGCTGTTGAGATTCTATGATTTTAAGGTGGATGAACTGCTGACTGAGAACCGCCCGAATTTTAATATGGCAATCGATCCGAAAGCAGATTGGGCAGTGAGACATCTGGAAGTATTTCCGGTTGAAATCAATCGTGCAGACTACAAGATATTGCTGCGTATTCCCGGTATTGGTGTCAAGAGCGCAAAACGAATTATCGCTGCCAGACGGTTCGGACCGTTGACATTTGAAGATTTAAAGAAGATAGGCGTAGTTTTGAAACGTGCGCTGTATTTTATTACATGTAATGGCAGGATGATGTATCCGACCAAAATCGAAGAGGAGTATATTGTGCGGAATCTGACTTATCAAAATCAGATGGGGAGAGGGGAGAGACTTCCCTTTATGCCGGATGGTACGACGTATCGCCAGACTACTTTGTTTGATGATGGAATGATTCTTGGAGCGCAGAGTTACAGGAGTATTTTGCATGGAAGATAAATATATCATCTGTGAAGACTCGTTGGAGGGAATCCTCACGGCAGTCTATGATGCCTATGCCTTAAGGGAGGGGCATGAGCATCTTCATGTGCAGATAGGAGAAGAAGAAAATTATAGATTATTTGCAGAATATGTGTATAGTCAGCCCGATTCAGTCAAAACTGATAAGGTGATCCGTACTCTTAAGGAACGTCTGGGACCGGAGGTGTATGCCGGAATCTGTCGTGCAGCAGCTTCCTATGATAAGGAGAAGGGAGAGGCAATTTACCGCACAGTGGTAGATGGAATCACTGCGGGAAGCGGCAGGCGGACAATGGAGAATCTGCGTAACCCGTATGTGCGTAAGACATTTGAACTTGCCAGACGCACTGCCAATGAAGCACATCATGAAGTGGAATTTATAAGATTTCAAGAACTGGAGTCGGGTATTTTATACTCCAAGATAGGGCCGGAGAACAATGTAGTGCCGTTTGTGATGCCGCATTTTGCCGACAGACTGGCACCGGAGAATTTTATGATTCATGATGTGAATCGGGATTTATACGGAGTGCATCCGGCTAAAGAAGACTGGTATCTTGTATCGGGCGTGAAAGAAATCGGAAAAGAGTTGCTGATATGGTCGGATAAAGAATTTAAGTATCAGGAATTATTTACCATTTTCCATCAGACGATTGCGATACAAGAACGTAAGAACAACCGGTTGCAACAGCAAATGCTGCCGCTTAGGTTCCAAGATTTTATGGTCGAATTTAATCAAAAGTGAGAAAATTTTAGCTGAAAAGTCATCTGGAACGTGAGATAATAGACAGAATTCACAAAAATTATTTTGATGCTCAAAATATCTTGGTGAGGTTGTCATAAAATCCCAAAATTGTTTTTTAATAGGAACAAAATAGGCTCTTTACAAATACTGACAAAGGAGTATAATCAACTCAACTGAGGAGAAAGTAAACAAATTTTTCTATGTGTGCCTTTTGCATACATAAATGGAAAAGGAAGGTGAATGTAATGCAACACAGAATTAAATTAAGACCGGATGAAGTGAAGGACTTTGTTAGCGCTGCAACAAAATGCATCTTTGACGTAGACATCTCCTACAATAGTTTTATAGTAGATGCGAAATCGATCATAGGTGTGCTGGGACTCAATTTTAATCAGGTTCTGACCGTTTCATGTAATGGATATGATGCTGATTTCGAGAAATATCTCAGTAAATTTGCAGTAGCATGTTAATGATATAATCCGGAACAAACACGACGCATTGACTCCTTATTTAAGATAGCGTAATATCTTAAATAGGGAGTTTTTGTGATTTGCGGAAGGGAAAAGAGTGTATGGAAATTCGCATTTCTGTCAGGAGTCTCGTGGAATTTATTCTGCGTTCCGGCGATATTGACAATAGAAGAACGGCATCTCCTGAAAATGCGATGCAGGAGGGCAGCCGGATACATCGTATGATACAGCGGCGCATGGGACCGGAGTATCAGGCGGAGGTAGGACTTAAGTATGTCTATGATTCAGGAGAATATGAGATCATTGTGGAGGGACGCGCTGATGGTATCATTACACAAGCGGCCATGGAGACACAAAAGGTCACAGTCACCATAGATGAGATCAAGGGAGTTTTCCGGGATATCAAGAAAATGAAGGACTCCGTACCGGTGCATCTGGCGCAGGCGAAATGTTATGCCTATATTTATGCGCAGCAGAAAGCATTAAAGGAAATCCGTGTGCGGATGACGTATTGTCATATAGAAACAGAGGAAATCCGCTATTTTCATTATGACTTTACTTTTGAGGAACTGCAGGACTGGTTCATGGATGTTATGGGGCAGTACCGCAAGTGGGCGGACTATTCTTTTGCGTGGCAAGGGATTAGACAGGATTCTATCAAGAAGCTTCAATTTCCTTTTGTATACAGAGAGGGACAGAAGGAGCTGGCTACTTACGTTTATCAGACGATCTACCACAAGAGAAAGCTATTTATTGAAGCGCCTACCGGCGTGGGAAAGACGATTTCCACGGTTTTTCCCGCAGTGAAAGCTATGGGCGAAGGAATGTGTGAGAGGATATTCTACCTGACGGCGAAGACGATTACACGCACGGTAGCCGATAACACTTTTTCCCTATTGAGGGAGCATGGATTAAAGTTTAAGAGTGTCGTACTGACGGCGAAGGACAAGATTTGTTTTATGGAGGAGACAGAGTGTAATCCGGAGCATTGCCCTTATGCCAAAGGACATTATGACAGGATTAATGACGCTATGTACGATCTGCTTACTAATGAGGATGTGTATAGCAGAGATATGATAGAGGAATATGCGAAAAAGCATAGCGTGTGCCCGTTCGAGATGTGTCTTGATATGAGTCTGTTTTCCGATGCGGTTATCTGTGATTATAATTATGTCTTTGATCCGCATGTATATTTGAGAAGGTTTTTCACAGAAGGGATTCAGGGAGAGTATATTTTTCTTATAGATGAGGCGCATAATCTGGTGGAGCGAGGCAGAGACATGTACAGTGCGGTACTGTGCAAGGAAGATTTTCTGGAATTAAAGCGGACGGTCAAGGCATATGATGAGCGGATTGCGAAAAATCTGGATAAATGCAATAAGGAACTGCTTGTACTAAAGCGGGAATGTGAAAACTACAGGATAGAGGAGTATATAGATCCTTTTGTGCGTGCGCTTACAAGGCTTAGTGCGGCAATTGATGATTATCTGGAGGATCACGAGGACAGCCCGGTGCGCAAGGATGTATTGGAATTTTATTTTGAAGTATCGCATTTTCTGGAAATGTACGAGCTGGTGGATGAGAATTACGTGACATATTCGGAGATGGAATCGGATGGCAGTTTTATCTTGAAGCTCTTCTGCGTCAACCCGGCGAAAAATCTGCGGGAATGTATGATGCGGGGCAGGAGTACGATTTTGTTCTCGGCAACGCTTCTGCCAATACAATATTATAAGAAGCTTCTCGGAGCGGATGAGGGTGACTATGAAGTGTATGCCAAGTCTGTTTTTCGTCCGGAAAAGATGGGGCTCTACATCGGCAGTGATGTGACCAGCAAGTATACGCGCAGGAGCGATGAGGAATATTATCGCATTGCTTCTTATATTAATGAGGTGGTACAGAAAAGACACGGCAATTACATGCTGTTCTTTCCATCCCATGCTTTCCTCCGGCAGACATATGATATCTATATGCATTATTTCAATGCGGATGAGGCAGTAGAGTGTATTGTGCAAGAAGATTATATGAACGAGCAGGCAAGGGAGGAATTCCTAAGCAGGTTTACAGGAAATGAAGACTGTGACCTAAATGCCATGATACAGATGGAGATAGAGATTGAGGAAGAACGAAGTCTGCTGGGATTCTGCGTGATGGGCGGAATTTTCAGCGAAGGGATAGATTTGAAGAATGACAGCCTGATCGGGGCAGTCATTATCGGCACAGGGCTTCCGCAGGTATGCAATGAGAGAGAACTGTTGAAACAATACTTCGATGGATGGGGTGAGAACGGCTTTGATTATGCCTATCGTTATCCCGGCATGAATAAAGTACTGCAGGCGGCAGGAAGAGTCATCCGTACCGTAGATGATTTCGGTATCGTAGCGTTGCTGGATGAACGCTTCCTGACACCTGCATATCAGAGACTCTTCCCAAGAGAGTGGAATAACTGTGAGGTCGTGACTGTTGACCGTATAGGTCATAAGATCGAACGCTTCTGGGATGAGTGGCTGTGAAGCTTCTTATGACTGCCGCAGAAGTGCGATTTCCTCCTTATAGGGAGCAACCTTCTTGTCTGAATTAGTCAATGATGGAATATAAGGCGTCTCCAATATCTTAGGTAAGCTTATGAAGTCGGGGTGATGGACAATATAGCGTAAAGCATCCGTGCCAATGGTTCCATCGCCAATATTAGCGTGCCGGTCTTTACTGGCGCCGCGTTCATTCTTACTGTCGTTAATGTGAAATAACGCAATCTGGTCTTTTCCGATTAATTGATCAAATTGGTCAATCACTCCGTCGAAGTCGTGAACGATATCATAACCAGCATCATTTAAATGGCATGTGTCCATACAGACGCGCAGTTTGTCACTGTGGGTGACTTTGTCATAGATAGCGGCAAGTTCCTCGAAGTTTCGTCCAATCTCGGAACCTTTACCCGCCATAGTCTCTAAGGCAATATAGCAGTCCTGCTCTTTCGACAGCACTTCATTCAATCCTTGAGCAATTCGGTCAATACCTATATCGACACCTGCTCCTACATGTGAGCCGGGGTGCAGGATCAGGATATGGGAGCCCATAGCAATCGTGCGCTCAATCTCCAGTGCGAGAAATTCTACCGCAATTTCATAAGTGGACGGATTGACCGTGTTAGCCAGATTAATAATATAGGGTGCGTGGACTACGAAATCATCAATATTATTGGCACGCATATACTCCCATGCGGGAGCAATGTTCAGTTCAGAGATATCCTTACGTTTTGTATTCTGCGGAGCGCCTGTGTATAACATGAACGTATCGGCATCATAGGAGACGGCTTCTTTCACGGAACCAAGCATCATCTCTTTGCCGCTCATACCTACATGAGAACCTAATTTGGGATTCATAATAATCCTCCATTCTTTCTCAGCCTGTGCGCAGGCTGGTTTCGGTTAGTGGGTTTACTCTACAAAATATGGATTGACTTATTGCGTCAAGCCACAAAATGTACTGACTGAGTCGAAAATATTATACAACATTTATCGACAACTTTCACTAGGGAAAAATGGATAATTTACAAAAAAATGATAGAAAATTCCGAGAATGACATTCATTTTTTGACAAAAAAGGAAGTAGAGTCACCATAATATGACATAAATGTCAATGTGGATAACTATGTGGAAATTGGGGATTTCTTTGGCAATTCTCATGGATTTTTATAAAATAATGGATAAAAAGCTGTGGAAAAGTCGAGAAACGGATTTTAGTTTATAAAAATTAATACTCATATGGTCAATGAAAACGTGTTTTGCAAATTATACACAACAGTGATAAAATAGAAAACGTGAAAAATAAAAGTTGGCATGAGGAATCATGTGTAAGAGGAGGAATACATATTATGTGGGCTTTTGAAAGTGTTTTTTATCAGATCTATCCGTTAGGATTCTGCGGAGCGCCTTTTGAGAATGACGGGCAGTTGGAACATCGTATCCTGAAAGTGAACGATTGGATTCCGCATATGAAGAAACTGGGAATCAATGCGGTTTACTTTTCTCCCGTGTTTGAGTCAGATACGCATGGCTATAATACGAGAGACTACCATAAGATTGACTGCAGGCTTGGAACCAACGAGGACTTTAAGGAAGTGTGTCAGAATCTGCATGACAACGGCATTAAAGTAGTGCTGGACGGTGTCTTTAACCATGTGGGAAGAGGTTTCTGGGCGTTTCAGGATGTTTTAAGGAATCGTGAAAATTCCCCTTACCTTAGCTGGTTCAATGTTAATCTAGGCGGCAACTCCAACTATAATGACGGTCTGTGGTATGAAGGATGGGAAGGAAATTATGATCTGGTGAAGATCAACCTGAGGCATGAAGATGTCATTAACCATATTTTTGACAGCATCAAAGGATGGGTGGAAGAGTTTGATATCGACGGACTTCGTCTGGATGTGGCGTATTGCTTGGACCATGATTTTGTCAGAAGACTGCGTGGATTTACTGACAGCTTGAAGCCGGATTTCTATCTGCTCGGTGAGATGCTGCACGGAGACTACAATCAGATGGTCAATGACCAGATGCTCCATTCAGCAACCAACTATGAATGTTATAAAGGACTATTTTCCAGCTTTAACAGCATGAATATGTTTGAGATCAATCATTCCCTGCTGCGCCAGTTCGGTCCCGAAAACTGGACGTTGTATAAGGGTAAACATATGCTCTCCTTTGTAGATAATCACGATGTGACGAGAATTGCAAGCAACCTGACGAACGAGAAACATCTTCCGCTCATCTACGTGCTTTGTTTCGGTATGCCGGGAATCCCTTGCGTGTACTATGGCAGCGAGTGGGGTGCAAAAGCCCATAAGAGTGAAGGCGACCCTGCACTGCGGGCATGTTTCGCTGAGCCGGAGTGGAATGATCTGTGTGAGTGGATTGCGAAGCTTGCCGAGGCAAAAAAGGAATCGAAGGCGCTAAACTATGGTGCGTTCCGTTCCGTGGTTCTGACGAATAAGCAGTGTATCTTCGAGCGTAAGTGCGACGATGAGAGAGTGCTGGTGGCAATCAATGCGGATAGTGAGAGCTACACGGCTCATTTTGATGCAGGATGCGGTATGGCAGAGGACTTGATCAGCGGTGAGATGCATGACTTCGGCGGCGGAAGCGAGCTGCCTCCGTATAGTGCGTACTTTTGGAAGATGGAAAGGTAGCAGTGTATAAATCAAAAGGGAAAAAGGAAAATTAACAAAAAACTATTGACAAAATTGTAGAATTTGACTATGATTTTTCTAAGTTTCAAAGGTGGGACTTCTTATTATTATATAGGAGTCCCTTTTTTGAAGCTTTCTAGTCATTAAAGGAGGAGAGAATTATGAAGAAAAAAATGTTAAGCCTTGTGCTTGCAGGTGCTATGACAGCCGCTTTACTGACAGGCTGTGGTTCTACAGGCGCAGATTCCACCAGCACAGCTGACGGAACGACCAACGAAGCAGCCGCTGAGGATGCGGGTGCAGACAATGCAGATGCAGCTACGGATAACGCAGATGCTTCTGACGCTGCTACAGACGCCGCAGAGGATACAGGTGCAGCAGCCGGTGCAAACGGCACTTTCAAGATCGGTGGTATCGGACCTCTGACAGGTGGTGCGGCAGTATACGGTATCGCTGCCATGAACGGTTCACAGATTGCAGTTGATGAGATCAATGCGGCAGGCGGTATCAATGGTATGACTGTTGAGTTGAACTTTCAGGATGATGAGTTAGACTCCGAGAAATCTGTCAATGCATACAATACATTGAAGGATTGGGGCGTACAGGTAATTGACGGCTGTGTAACCAGTGCATGTTCCATCGCAGTAGCAGCTAAGACGGCAGAGGACAATATCTTCCAGCTGACACCTTCAGGTTCCGCGGTAGAGTGTGTTACTAATCCTAACTCTTTCCGCGTATGCTTCTCTGATCCTAATCAGGGTGCGGCATCTGCACAGTATATCGGCGAGCACAACCTTGCAACAAAGATAGCAGTGATCTACGACAGCTCTGACGTATATTCTTCCGGTATCTATGAGAAGTTTGTGTCAGAAGCGGCAAACCAGTCTTTTGAGATTGTGACAGCAGGTGCATTCACGGCTGACAACAAGACAGACTTTTCCGTACAGTTACAGCAGGCAAAAGATGCAGGTGCAGATCTTGTATTCCTTCCCATCTACTACAATGAGGCAGCCTTGATCTTAAAGCAGGCTTCCGATATGGGATTTGATGTGCAGTTCTTCGGCTGTGATGGCTTGGATGGTATCTTGGGCGTTGATAATTTTGATGCTTCTTTAGCTGAGGGTGTTATGTTATTAACTCCTTTCGCGGCAGACGCAACAGATGATCTGACAGTGAAGTTTGTTACAACATACAATGAGAAATTCGGTGAGACTCCGAACCAGTTTGCGGCAGACGGTTACGATGCAATTTATACGATCAAGGCAGCAGCTGAGAAGGCAGGTATCACAGCAGATATGTCCAATGAGGAAATCTGTACGGCATTATCAGCAGCCATGACAGAGATTCAGGTAGACGGACTTACAGGTCTGGGCATCACTTGGGATGCTTCCGGAGAACCTACCAAAGAACCTAAAGCAGTAGTAATCAAGGATGGCGTTTATACAGCCATGTAATAAAACATGGAGTTCTGCTAAGGCACCGGAATACGGTGCCTAAGTAGAACTAGACCATGTTTGGAAGAATCTCAGGCGATTCTTCCCGTAGTTGTGTTTTACAGCGGTAAATATGTATCTTATATTATCTTACATAGCAATAAAGAAACAGAGGTGTAACTATGAGTTTTGTAGCCCATTTGATAAACGGAATAAGCTTAGGAAGTGTATATGCGCTGATCGCGCTTGGTTATACCATGGTATACGGAATTGCCAAGATGCTGAATTTCGCCCACGGCGATGTCATTATGATTGGCGGATATGTGGTGTTTGTGACAGTCAGCGGCATGGGACTGAATCCCCTTGCGGCGATTATCATATCCATGGCAGCATGTACCATACTAGGCGTGGTTATCGAAAGGGTTGCATACAGACCTCTACGGGGCGCATCCCCGCTTGCCGTACTGATTACGGCGATCGGCGTCAGCTATTTGTTACAGAATGTGGCGCTTCTCGTGTTCGGTTCGGATACGAAGGCATTTACCAACGTGGTGCCATTTCCGAATCTGGAACTGTTTGACGGTCAGCTAGTCATCAAGAGCGTGACGATTGTGACTGTCATTGTAAATGTCATTATTATGGTGGGTCTTACCCTTTTCGTGAAAAAGACCAAGATCGGGCGTGCCATGACGGCTGTGTCTGAAGACAAAGGCGCCGCACAGCTTATGGGTATTAATGTAAATGGTACTATAGCAATCACTTTTGCCATCGGTTCCTCGCTGGCAGCTATCGCGGGCGTTCTTTTGTGTTCCGCGTATCCGGCGCTCACGCCTTACACTGGTTCTATGCCGGGTATTAAGGCTTTTGTGGCGGCGGTATTTGGTGGGATCGGTTCGATTCCCGGCGCTTTTATCGGCGGTATTTTACTGGGCGTGATCGAGAATCTGAGCAAGGCTTATATTTCGTCTCAGCTTTCCGATGCGATCGTATTCAGTATCCTGATTATCGTGCTTCTGGTGAAACCTACGGGACTTCTCGGTAAGAAAGTTCAAGAGAAGGTTTAGGAGGGGAGTCAAGGATGAAAAAATTGAGAATAAACAAAACAACTAAGAATGATATGATCACCTATGCGATGGTGATCCTTGCATATATCGTGGTACAGGTTCTCGTATCTACGGGGCATGTATCCAGCTTGATACAGGGACTTCTTGTTCCTTTCTGTACTTATGTGATCGTAGCGATTGCGTTAAACCTGACGGTAGGTATCTTGGGAGAGCTCAGTCTTGGGCATGCGGGATTTATGTGTGTAGGCGCTTTTTCCAGCGCGGTCTTTTCCCTTGCATGTAAGGATGCTATGCCGGGCGGGCTGAGGTTTTTTCTGGCAATACTTATCGGTGCGGCTGCGGCTGCTTTGGTAGGATTTCTGGTGGGTATTCCGGTACTGCGGCTTCGTGGAGATTATCTGGCGATCGTAACGCTTGCATTCGGTGAGATCATCAAAAACATTATTAATGCGTTGTATCTGGGAGTGGACAGCAATGGTGTTCATTTTTCCATGAAAGATGCATTGTCTCTTAATATGGAAGAAGATGGGCTGATGCTGATCAAAGGAGCGCAGGGTGTAACGGGAACACCGAACGACTCCAATTTTACAATCGGCGTGGTACTCATACTTATTACTTTGATTATTGTACTTAACTTTATTCATTCCAGAACGGGACGTGCGGTTATGTCCATTCGTGACAACAGGATTGCCGCTGAATCCATAGGAATCAATGTGACGAAATATAAGCTGATCGCGTTTACGCTTTCGGCATCGTTAGCCGGTGTGGCAGGCGTGCTTTACGCACACAACCTTTCTACGCTGAATGCTTTGCCGAAGAATTTTGGATATAATATGTCTATTTTGATTCTGGTGTTTGTTGTACTGGGCGGAATCGGTAATATGCGCGGTTCCATCATTGCTGCGGTGCTGCTGACTCTGCTTCCGGAGGTCTTGAGAGGGCTGAGTGATTATCGTATGCTGATCTACGCTATCGTGCTGATCGCTATGATGATATTTAACTGGAGTCCCAACGCGATCTTCTTCAGGAAGCGGCTGAAACAGCGCATCACGGCAGGGAAACAACCTAAGAAGGAGGAGGCGTAAAAGATGGCACTGTTAGAAACAAAAAACTTGGGAATCTCCTTCGGCGGACTGCGCGCGGTCAACGCAGTTGATATTTCGGTGGAAAAAGGGCAGTTGTATGGATTGATCGGGCCCAACGGAGCGGGTAAAACGACGATTTTTAACCTGCTGACAGGCGTATATCAGCCTGACGAAGGCGCAATTTTATTAGATGGCGTAAATCTGACGGGCAAGAAGACGATTGATATCTGTAAGGCAGGTATCGCAAGAACTTTTCAGAATATAAGACTGTTCGGTGATATGACGGTACTGGACAATGTTAAGACCGGACTGCATAACCACTATTCTTATTCTACAGTGGAGGGAATCTTACGGCTGCCACGTTATCATAAAGTGGAAAAAGAGATGAACGAGAAGGCGATGGAATTGCTGAAGGTGTTCGGGCTGGAAGAGTATGCGGACTACAAGGCGGAGAATCTTCCCTACGGACAGCAGAGAAAGCTGGAGATTGCAAGGGCTATGGCGACAGCGCCCAAACTTCTTCTGTTAGACGAGCCGGCGGCGGGAATGAACCCTAATGAGACGAAGGAACTGATGGACACGATTGGCTTCGTGAGAGATCATTTTGACATGACCATCCTTTTGATAGAGCATGATATGAAACTGGTGTCCGGTATCTGTGAGAAGCTGACGGTATTGAATTTCGGTGAGGTGCTTGCACAGGGTGACACGCAGGAAGTATTGAACAATCCGGAGGTTATTACGGCGTATCTGGGTGAATAAGACAAGAAGTTCCACTTGGGCTGCAAAGAACGCAGCCCAAGTAGAACTAAATCATGTCTGGAAGAATGCCGCTTGCAGCGAACATTCTTCCGGGCTAAGAAGCCAGAAAGGAAAATGTATATTATGGCAATGTTGGAAGTAAAGGATCTTCATGTCCATTATGGTGTGATAGAAGCGATTAAAGGAATCAGTTTCGAGGTTGAGAAGGGCGAAGTAATTGCGCTGATTGGTGCAAACGGAGCGGGTAAGACAACGACACTGCACACGATCACGGGATTGATCAAGCCTACGAGCGGAAGCATCATCTTTGAGGGCAAAGATATCACGAAGACGCCGGGGTATAAGATCGTACCTATGGGTATGGCGCATGTACCGGAGGGAAGACGTGTTTTTGCACAGCTGTCAGTTTATGACAATCTGATGATGGGCGCCTATACGAGAAAAGATAAAAACGAGATCAAGGAGACTCTGCACATGGTGTATGAGCGTTTTCCGAGACTGGAAGAACGTAAAACACAGATGGCGGGAACCCTGAGCGGCGGTGAACAGCAGATGCTTGCCATGGGGCGGGCGCTTATGAGCCAGCCAAGTATTATTCTGATGGATGAGCCGTCAATGGGACTTTCTCCAATTTTTGTTAATGAGATTTTTGATATTATCAAGCGCGTCAGTGAGTCAGGAACCACCGTATTATTGGTGGAACAGAATGCAAAGAAAGCATTGGCTATCGCTGACAGGGCATATGTACTTGAGACGGGAAATATTTCACTGTCGGGAAATGCTGATGAGCTGATGCATAATGAGGCTGTGAAGAAAGCGTACTTAGGGGAATAGGGCAGGCAATTCTTCCCGCGGCAAATATAATTTGATATTATATTTATTTAAATATTTAGCTGGCTAAATTTAACAAAAATTAGCCAGCTAATTTGTTTGTATTATGCATATATTAATTTACTTTTTTTTATTATAATGTAAAATGACTAATTATATTGGAGGAGAGTATGGCTAAGACAGTTAGATTGGCAGATATTGCACAGAAAGTAGGCGTGAGTACCGTAACAGTCTCCAAGGCGCTGGCGGGACAGAAGGGTGTCAGCGAGGAAATGAGGGAGAAGATCAAGCAGTTGGCGGATGAGATGGGCTATGTACAGTCTTCCAAGACCAAGCGGGCAGTGATGCGCAAGAGCTACAATATTGGGTTACTAATTGAAGAGAGTTATCTGGATAAATACGATTCATTCTATTGGCAGATGTATCAGCAGATTGCGACAAAAGCCATGGCGTGGGGATGCTTTACACTGATGGAGGTAGTAGGCGGACAGAAGGAAGAGACCCCTGAACTGCCGAAACTGCTTAAGGAACAGAAAGTGGACGGAGTGATTGTTCTTGGCAAGATGCCGGACTTTTTTCTGGCGATGCTCAAGAGAAGTTCTTCCATCCCCATTGTGTATATGGATTTTACAGATGAAGCACAGGATGTGGACTCTGTTGTGTCGGACAGCTTTTATGGCACGTATCAGTTGACGAATTATCTTTTCAGTATGGGACATGAGAAGATTGCATATGTGGGAACTCTGCTTGCTACCAGCTCTATTACGGACCGTTATCTGGGCTATGTGAAAGCTATGTTAGAGCACGGCGCCGAGCTGAGGGATGATTGGCGCATTGATGACAGGGATATACACAGCGGATATATTGATGAGGTAAATCTTTTAAATATTCCAAAAGACATGCCTACTGCATTTGTGTGTAACTGCGATCTGTCGGCAGGGATGCTGATCAATAAGCTTAGACAAAATGATTACCGCGTGCCGGAGGACGTTTCGGTAGTGGGGTATGATAACTATATCTATCCGGGTATCTGCGATATAGGGATTACGACATATGAGGTGGATCTGGGTGAGATGGCGAAGAGAACGGTCGGTGTACTGCTTGACAAACTTCAGGATCAGGCGACGGTGCCGAGCACACATATCGTGGAAGGACACTTGGTGATCAAGGACAGTGTTCGACGCATATAAACATTGATTTAGTAATAATAGATAAAAAATAAATAATTAAATCGGTATAATCTACCAAAATGACAAGAAGTGAGGTAAAAAGGTTGAAGTTGAGCTGAAGTTGAGTTAAAATTAGCTTATAATTTAAGTGGGTTAAATGGTTAAATAAGAGGCTAATTAACTTAAACAAACAGGTGATTTACAGAGGAAATGTACATGGGGAATGGAAAGTGTATGGCTGGTCTCGCAGCCGCCATAATGATATGTAATCTTACAGGATGCGGGACAGCAGCAGATACAGATCGTCAGACTGTTGAAGAAGAGGAAAAGTTTCTTCCGGAGACAGTGGGGACATATGAGGCTGAGGAAGCCGAACTGATCGGAAACGTACACCGGGAAAGTAATGCCTCCGGCTATAGTGGCGAAGGGTATGCCACCGGGTTCGAGGAAGATACGGATATGTGCGTTTTTCACGTCGAAATATCTGAAGCAGGATTCTATGATTTAAATTTCTACAGTGCAAGCAGCGATTATAAAGAAAATTATGTGAGTGTGGACGGAGATTCCATGGGTACGTTCGTGACTGAAACGAAGGAATTTGGGGTTTCAGCGCTGTCGAGGGTGTATCTGGAAGCAGGAGAACATGAGGTCTCGGTTGCCAAGTATTGGGGGTGGATCGATCTGGATAAACTTGATGTCGTGACGGCGGCGCCTATCGATCCGGCGATTTATCAGGTGTCAGCTAAGTTGTGTAATGAGAACGCCACGGATCAGACAAAGCGTCTCATGAGTTACCTGTGTGACAATTACGGCACGAAGATACTGTCTGGACAATATTGTGATACCGGTGCATTCGGTAAAGAGTTTCAGGTAGTTAAGAAGGTTACGGGTAAGACACCGGCTGTACTGGGACTGGATTTTATAGAATACTCTCCTTCGAGAGTGGAGAATGGCAGTACCAGTAAGGCGACGGAGTTTGCAATCCAGCATTGGGAGAATGGCGGGATCGTCACGTTCTGCTGGCACTGGAATGCACCGTCTAAATATCTGACAGGACAGTGGTACAGCGGATTTTATAAAGAGTATACAAACATTGATCTTGCGAAGATCATGAACGGAGAAGATGAAGAAGGATATGACCTTTTGATGAAGGATATCGATGCCATCGCCGAACAGCTGTTGATTTTACAGGATGCGGGTGTGCCTGTGTTGTGGAGACCTCTTCACGAAGCGGCGGGAGGCTGGTTCTGGTGGGGAGATGCCGGGGCGGATGCCTACAAGAAATTATACATATGCCTGTATGAGAAGCTGACAGACGAATACGGGTTAAACAATCTGATATGGGTGTGGAACGGACAGGACGCGGACTGGTATCCGGGAGATGAATATGTGGATATTATCGGCGAGGATATCTATCCGGGAGAACGTGTTTACACTTCACAGATCAACAAATATATGGAAGCGGTAAATTATACCAATCCTCCTAAAATGGTTGTGCTTTCAGAGAACGGCTGTGTTTTTGATCCCGATCTTGCAGTCCGTGACGGCGCTATGTGGGGATTCTGGTGTACATGGGGATCTGAGTTTGTGGCGAAGAATACGTCGATCTTCTCCTATAGTGACCAGTATACGGAAGAAGATGCACTCAAGCGGTTTTATGAGAATGAGGCAGTCATCACATTGGATGACATTCCTGATTTGGGCGACTATCCGATCAGGGAAGAGTAGCAGAAGGGATAAAACGTGCTTCAGAGATTCTTTGACTACGATGGGAAGCTGGTAGGTTTCCTTAATAAAACAGGAGAGATTATTCTGGTCAATATCGTATTCCTGTTATGCTGCATTCCGGTCGTTACTATTGGACCGGCAATGACATCGCTCTACTACGCGACGATGAAGAGCATACGGCGTGAGCGGGGCGGACCTGTGAAAGAATTTTTTCACTCTATGAAAAGAACGCTTGGCAAGGGGACTCTGCTCACTATCGGCATTTTGTTATGGTCAGCATCGTTGTGGTACGGCAGGCAGATGGTGCGTGCGGGTACGGAGCAGGCAGTCACGTTTCCGTTAATCCTGTACGATGCCGCGATAGTGATGAGCGTTTGTATATTAATTTATTTATTTCCGGTTTTTTCCAGATTCGAGATGAAGGTGACAAAAATGATTCAGCTATCTTTTGTCATGAGTATCCGTTTTCTGCCGGTCACAGTGATCGTGGCGGCAGGAAGTATGCTAGTGGGCTGGCTGGTGGCTTTCAGACTGCCGATCGCATGTATTCTGGTTGTTCCGGGTGTCTGGTGTTATCTGGTGACTTTTCTGATGGAAAAGGCGCTTCTCCACTACATGCCGGAGGCGAGACCGGGTGAGGAACAGTGGTACGACCGCGAAAAGCGGAAGGAAGATAAGAACGAGTGAAAGCAATGCTCCGTGGCAGGCAGGCGGCGCGGAAGAAGAATAGAATTGTAAATAGCATACAAACGTGGTATGCGGGAAAGAGGTAGAAGATGAGACACACTGACAGGGGTAAAAGAGTGACGGCGGTTGTCCTGACGGCAGCGATGACATTGATGACATTGTACTCTTCGGGAATCGCGTCTCATGCACAGACAAATCTGAGCATGGATGATTTTGACGACATCATAAGCTCTTACTCAATCGATGACTCGATTCCGGATTACAGGGATTATGTGGCGCAGTTTGATGCGGTTTATCCGGATGCCGAGATCAGAGTGGGTGCGGAGGCGAGCGTGCGCTACAATGAAGGCGACATGGCGGTTGAGCCTATAATCTACACGAATTACGAGGGAATGAGCGGTGACAGCATCTACACGAGCGAAGATTCCTTGACGGAATTTACGGTGAATGTGGAGGAAGAAGGCTTCTATAATCTGTCCTTGGAATATTTTCCGGTGGCTGGAAAGAACTCCGACATCGAGCGAAGCATTTTTATCGATGGCGAACTGCCTTACAGCGAGATGGCGCTTGTCGATTTCTACCGTATCTGGAAATTTGATGTCCAGACGGCAGATCAGACTGTGAACGGTTCGGTGCAGTATCTTTGGGAAAAAGATAATCAGGGTAACGACAATAAACCGGGCATGGTGGAGGCGCCGGAGTGGGTCACAAGCTATACCTATGACAGTGAGGGACATATCACCACACCGCTCTCCATATATCTGACAAAGGGCGAGCATACAATTTCCCTGCTTTCATTAAAAGAGCCTATGGTTATCCATCAGCTGATTCTGGGAAAAGCCGAACAGACTAAAACATATGCGGAAGTCAAGGCAGAATGGGATGCGGCAGGAGCCAAGGCAACGACGGGTCAGAATATCTGCATTGAGGGTGAGAATGCAGTCAGAACATCTTCCCAGATGTTATATCCGATACAGGATCAGTCTTCCCCGGCGGTTTCTCCTTCCAGCGCGAAAGAACTGCTCAATAATACTATCGGCGGCAATTCATGGCGGTTGGTAGGACAGTGGATCGAATGGGAGTTTGATGTGGAAGAATCGGGATATTACAATATTTCTCTCTATGACTGCCAGAATTATGTGAGAGGTATTTATGTATCCAGAAGAATTTTTATAGATGATGTAGTGCCGTTTCAGGAGATGGAAGATTACGGTTTCCACTATGCGCAGAGCTGGCGCGAAGATGTGCTGTCTGACGAGGCGGGAACACCTTACTCCTTCTATTTTGAAAAAGGACACCACACACTCCGCATGGAGGCAGTGCTGGGCGACTTTGCAGATATTGTCAGCGAAGTTCAGGACAGTGTACAGCAGCTTAACTCAATCTATCGTGAAGTAATCAAGATTACCGGTGTAGATCCGGATACATACAGAGATTATCAGCTTGCAAGTTCCCTGCCGAATCTGCATGGCGAGCTGGTTGCAGTGCGTGATCAGTTGAGTGATGCAATCAGTGACATGGAAGCCTTGACGGGTAAAAACTCCGACAAGCTGACAGTTCTTTTGACGATGCGTGATCAGTTGAACGATCTTATTGACGACGAAGAATATTTTGTAAGAGTCATAGGTTCATACAAGATCAATGTCCGTGCCTGCGGTAACTGGGTCAGCACGATCGTGTCACAGCCGCTTGCAGTGGACCGTATCAATATTACTTCCGCGGATGTGGATGTGGAATATGCCAATGATTCTTTCTTTAGTAAGGTAGGATATGAGTGTAAGAGACTGTTCTATTCCTTCATTATAGATTATAACCAGATCGGTAACGTAATTGCCGAAGGCGATGACAGTGCGACCCTCACACTCTGGATTGGTTCCGGACGTGATCAGGCGAATGTTATTAAAGCCATGATTGATGAGGACTTTACCAACAATTATGGTGTTAACGTCAACGTACAGCTGGTAGACATGAACACACTGCTTCGTGCTGAACTGGCGGGAGAAGGACCGGATGTGGCGATTCAGGTGGCAAATACCAACGGTATCGCAGGACAGGTATTGAATACGGGAAATGACACACCTGTCAATTATGGTATCCGTAATGCGGTGCTGGATCTAAGCCGGTTTGACGATTTGGAAGAAGTGACAGAAAGATTTGCGGATGCGGCGATGGTGCCGTTCCAGTTCGACGGTGCGACTTATGCGCTGCCGGAGACGACGACATTCCCGGTTATGTTCTACCGCAGGGATATTCTGGCGGAACTTGACATGGAAGTGCCGGAGACTTGGGACGACGTGAAGGTAGCCATGGCAGTGCTTTCCAAGAACCAGATGGAATTTGGTATGCTGCCGAGTGAACAGGTATTTGCGATGTTCTTATACCAGAATGGCGGTTCTTACTATACCGAGGACGGTTCCAGATCAGACTTGGATTCTGATATCGCAATCAATACATTTAAAGAATACTGTGAATATTACACGGATTACAAACTGGATAAAGAGACGAGCGTGGAAGAACGTTTCCGTACCGGTGAGTGTCCGATCATCATAGCTGACTACACGATTTACAACAACTTAGTCGTATCCGCACCGGATATTGCAGGACTGTGGAGTTTCGCTCCCGTACCCGGCACGGTTCAGGAGGACGGCACGGTAGACCATAGTACGGGTTGTACTGGTCTGGCAAGTATCATCATGGCGGACACAGAGTATCCGGATGAGTGCTGGGAGTTCTTAAAATGGTGGAACTCAGCCGATGTGCAGACGAGATACGGCCGTGAGATGGAGAGTCTTATGGGTTCCGCGGCGCGTGTGCCTACAGCTAACCTAGAGGCATTCAACAATATGCCTTGGCCGGTCAATGACCATGAGGCGCTTCGGGATGCATTTGAGTGGGCGAGAGGTATTCCTCAGGTTCCGGGCGGTTACTATTCATGGCGTAACATTAACAATGCTTTCTATACTGTGACTACCGAGACTGACACTGCTTCACCGAGAGAGGAACTTACTGATAAAGTAATCTATATCAACGCAGAAATTGATTATAAGCGGCAGGAGTTAGGTTTGCCGCTGGCAGAAGATTAGGAAAGGAGGAATTGAGATGAGTCAAACAAATACAAACACAGCAGGGTCTGCTGAGCTTCTGGAGATCAATATGAAACAGAAGAAGCTGGGCTATCAGATTAAGCGTAACAAAGAAATCTATCT
>CAMXBD010000003.1 GCA_947179245.1 uncultured Lachnospiraceae bacterium
TTCATTGATTACTCTTGTTTGGATTATCATATACCATTAATTGTCCGGTGTCAAGCGGTTTTTGGATTTAGAACGTGATCCTTTGCCGTCAGCATGGTCTTTTCTATTTTTGCTTCCACAGCAGCAATTCTCTATAATATAAAACGCCCTCTAGGATACGTACTAATCATATCCACAAGGGCGTTTATATTCTCATAAATAAATTAATGGCAAAACAAGCTTCCTGCCAAAACTAGAAAAGCATGCCTGTCATCATACTCTTCTGACTCATCTGGCGTCTTAACATCATCATCCGATACTCATTCATAACTTCTTTCTGCTGCTTCTCAGAAATTGCCTTCGGAAAATCCAAGTCTTCCAGACGGCTTCTTGCGCTAAGCTGTTCCAAAGAAGCACTGTTATTATAATTGAAAGTATGCTCTAAGCGATTCGTATAAGCGCCAATGCTGCTCCTCTGCGATGATACCATATCCAATGCTTTATCGATAGCATCCAGACTGAAATTATCTGAAGTAACATCAAGATCAGCAATCCCAAGCGCCTCCAATGTAGCATTAGCCATCTGAATCTTCATGCCTCCGCCATTAGGATTGGTCGCAAGACCCATGTCAGCCATACTTCCATCTAATAATTTCTGTTCATTCAGCGACGTATCCTTAGCCAGCGACTGAATACCCTGCTTAAGCTGATCGATCTCATTCTGATAAATCTTCTTATCATCTGCGGAATTTAAACCGTTCATGGACCGCAGCGCAAGATCACGGATTCTCTGCAGATAATCTGTCATTCCGTCAAGTGCACCATCTGCCACATTCAGAACACCTATTCCAGCCTTCGCATTCTCAGCTCCGACACTTAATCCGGTCTCTTCTCTCTGCATCTTCTTCGCAATCGCGAGCCCTGCCGCATCATCTGCTGCCGAATTGATTCTTTTACCACTGGAAATATGAGAATAGGACTTAAAAATACTATTATCTTTACCGTTAATCGTCATGGAACTCATAACTACGCCTCCTTCCCTGTTTCTATTCTACGTTCATCTACAGAAATATTTACCAATAAATATATAATTTGGCAAACCCTGCTTTTATAATTATCATACCTATATTCATCGAAACAGTCAAGGTATTTTCTCACATTGACTACTTATTTCTGCATCTTACCCGGCATTACGCGCGGCTCATGCTTCCTGCTTGATTTTCATCGTCAGTCCGATACGTTTCTTCGCCACATCCACAGTAAGCACCTGAACATCTACCACATCGCCTACACTGACTGCCTCAAGCGGATGTTTAATGAATTTGTTTGTAATCTGCGAAATATGCACGAGTCCGTCCTGATGCACGCCAATATCCACGAACACACCGAAGTCTATAACATTACGTACCGTACCTTTCAAGATCATTCCCGGCTTTAAGTCTTTCATATCCAGTACATCACTTCGCAGGATCGGTGCCGGCATGTCGTCACGCGGGTCTCTCGCCGGTTTCTCAAGTTCTTTCAGGATATCAGTCAAAGTAATCTCACCGATACCGAGTTCTTCGGCAAGTTTCTTCTTATCCTTGATCTTTTTCTCTAGGCTGCTTACTGTTATCTCTGTCTTGCCGCCATTCTTATTGTTATCTGTGCCTTTTCCGGAACCGGCATTTGTATCAGAATCATTTTCTAACGACATACCGCCCATGGCTGCCGCCAGAGCCTTGCCCATAGCGGTATTTGTGT
The DNA here is from genome assembly GCA_947179245.1 of uncultured Lachnospiraceae bacterium. GTDB lineage: Bacteria > Bacillota > Clostridia > Lachnospirales > Lachnospiraceae > UBA3282. The sequence continues at coordinate 1,723 of CAMXBD010000003.1, forward strand.
TACGGATCACTACCTTCTGCTGCGGTTTCTTCTTTTCTTTGACAGGTGTCTCTTTTTTACCGGAGGCTTTCTGTGCAGCCGCTTTTTTCTGGGCTTCCTTGACATCCTCCATGGTCAATCCCATCTTGTCAAGCAGTTTCGACGCCGCCTCATAGGATTCCGGATGCACACTGGTAGCGTCCAACGGATTATCTCCGTCCGTGATACGCATAAAGCCTGCACACTGCTCATAAGCTTTCGGTCCTAATTTTGCTACTTTCAAAAGCTGTGCCCTGTTCGTAAATCTGCCGTTCGTCTCGCGGTAATCCACAATATTTCTGGCAATCACCTTTGTCACGCCGGAAACATACTCCAGAAGAGAGGCAGAAGCAGTATTTAAATCTACGCCTACTTTATTTACACTGTCTTCCACTACTCCGTTTAATGCTTCGCTCAGCTTCTTCTGGTTCATGTCATGCTGATACTGCCCCACACCGATAGATTTGGGATCAATCTTCACCAGTTCTGCCAGCGGATCCTGCAGTCTTCTTGCAATCGACGCTGCGCTTCTCTGTCCCACATCAAAATTCGGAAACTCCTCTGTAGCAAGCTTGCTTGCAGAGTAAACGGAAGCACCCGCCTCGTTGACGATAACATACTGCACAGGGGTATCCAGCTCTTTTAACAGCTCCACGATCACCTGCTCTGACTCTCTCGATGCCGTTCCGTTACCCACAGAAATGAGGGACACGTTATATTTCTTAATCAGCCTTTTCAATTCTGCCTTTGCTTCTACAACTTTATTCTGAGGCGCCGTAGGATAAATGACTTTCGTGTCCAGCACTTTACCTGTCTCGTCTACCACTGCCAGTTTACAGCCCGTACGAAAAGCCGGATCCCAGCCCAGAACCACTTTGCCTTTGATAGGCGGCTGTAAAAGAAGCTGCTCTAGGTTCTTCCCGAATACAGAAATTGCGCCATCCTCCGCTTTTTCCGTCAGATCATTTCTGATTTCCCTCTCAATGGCGGGCGCAATCAGTCTGTCATAACTGTCTTTGATAACATCCTCCAATACTGGAGATGTGACAGGATTGTCATTTGTAATCACTTTCGTACGCAGAAACTGCAGGATGCGCTCCACCGGAGCCTCCACCTTAACTACGAGAAACTTCTCATTCTCCCCACGGTTTAAAGCCAGCGTCCTATGTCCGACCACTTTCTTAATCGGTTCTTCATACTGATAGTACATCTCATAGACGCTTTCAGCCTTCTCGTCCTTGGCTGTACTCACCAGCTTACCTTCCTCCACGGTAATGCCGCGGATATAGATACGGTAATCCGCCTCATCGGAAACCATCTCGGCAATAATGTCCTTAGCCCCTTGCAAGGCTTCCGCCGCTGTCTTAACAGCTTTTGCGGTATCTTCATCCTCATGGATATATTTCTCTGCCTCGTTCTCAATAGGTTCCGTAGTCTCCTGTGCCAGAATAAACTGTGCCAGACCGTCCAGCCCTTTCTCTTTCGCCACGCTTGCCCGTGTCTTTTTCTTCGGGCGGTATGGACGGTATAAGTCCTCCACTACCACCATCGTCTCAGCCGAAACAATACGCTCCCTAAGCTCGTCAGTCAGCTTACCTTGTTCTTCTATACTCTTCAATACCTGCTCTTTCTTGTCCTCAAGATTGCGCAGATACGTCAGCCGTTCATCCAGATTACGCAGCACCTCATCGTTGAGGGAACCGGTAGCTTCCTTTCTGTATCTTGAGATGAAAGGAATCGTATTTCCTTCATCTATCAATTTGACAGCCGCCTCCACCTGCCATTTTTCTACTTTCAATTCTTCTTTAAGTTTTAATATAATGTCCATGCTTTCCTCCGCTCTTTCCTGCTTTTCTCATTATCTCCGGCTGTGTACTTTACAGCCCTATATAATCTTTTCATCCTGCCGGAGTGCTTCATCCAGCCACTCCACAAGTCTTAAATCTACTTTGCCCTTGTCAGCCATACTCTTTAATATCTCGATCGCCTTATCCCTTGGAATCGGTTTCTTATAAGGTCTGTCCGTAGCCGCAAGCGCATCATAGATATCCACCACCGTAAGAAGCCTTGTCTCTAAATCAAGCTCCTCGCCTTTTAAATGGTTCGGATATCCGCTGCCATCCAGATACTCATGATGTGCGCCAACCCACTTAGGCACCATAGAAAATCCCTTGTAGAACTGCACCTTATCCAAAATTCTGGAGGTCATGACCACATGATTTTCCATCTCCTTGCGCTCCTGTACTGTCAACGTTCCGCTCCGAATACTCAAGCAGGCTGTTTCCCTGTCAGTCAGATACGGAAGAACCGATCCATCCTCATTTATATGCTTTTTCTTAGAAAGTCTTTCTATATGCTCATATGCCTCATCATCCACATAACCAATCACATCGATCTCATGAATGAATGCAAGTTCCGACTCCAGATTGTCTATAGTCTTCTCATATTCTTCCTGCGTGATCCTGCCCCGGAGCATATCGATCTCATACAGCGCCTTAAGCAGGTCAAACCGGGCATCTACCTTCTCAAGTTCTTTGTCCAGTCTGGTAGCCTTATTCATAATGCTTAACGGCACCACCATTTTGCCAATATCATGAATAAGCGCCGCAAGCATTAACTGCTCTTTTCTTGCGGGATCAAATGCAACTTCGCATTTCCCTTCTTTATGTAACTGCGTAATATAGTCAGCCAGAAGGCTCGCATATTTTTCTACATTCCTCGTATGCAGGGCATTGTACGGCGTACGCTCCTCTAACGCCGTTGTAAGCGCCTCCACAAAGGAATAAATCTGCGTCTTGAGCGCCTCCACATAAGACAGGTTTGTAAGTTCAATCGCCGCCATAGAGCCCAGCGCGCAGATAATAATCTCATACTGTTCGTCAAAGGCGGTAACATTACCTTTCTCGTCCATGGCATTGATCAACTGCAATACCCCGATCAACTCATTTTCGTTATTCGCAAGAGGCACGACTAACTGTGACTGCGTGCGGTACCCGGTCAGATTATCATACTGCCTCGGACCTGAAAAATCAAACTGACTGCTGGCATAAACATCCGGTATATTCACGACTTCTCTGTGAATTGCCGCATAGGAACATACATTTTCCTCTCTCATAGGCACCGGCGGCAGATCAATGGATTCCCCATCCATCCCACGGCTGACTCCTTTGGAAAGCGTCTTCATATATTTAAAGGTCAATTCATCATTTTCATATAAATACAAGGTACTGGCATCACAGTTCGTAATCTCCATCCCTTTATCCAAAATGGTCATGAGCAGACGGTTTCTGTCTCTTTCTGTAGAAAGACGTATTCCAATATCCATTATCTTTTCAAAATCTTTGTATTGCAAATGCATCTTATTTCTCCTTTTCCATCGGATATATCCCATGTTGTTTCATGTATTCAAGCGACCTCTTCTGTGCTTCATATCCGCTTACTTCCACCAACACCGGCGCCTCTATGCGATACTGCCTGATAAGATGGTCAAATTCCTGCCAGTCCAGTTGTCCCTCGCCCACTGCCAGATGCAGGTCGTTTTCCAGATCATTGTCATTAATATGCATATGCCGGATATAGGGTGCCAGTGTCTCAACCCACTCCTTCCCCGAACATCTTGAAAGCATAGCGTGGGCATAATCCAGACAGATTCCGAAATTTGCGACATTCCGCATCTTTTCAGCCAGTCCTGCCATAATATCCGGCGCTTCGTCAAACATGTTTTCCATATAAATCTGCTGCTTAGGATATTGCTGGGCAAGTTCCGTGAAAAACGCCGCATTTCTGTCGCACCAGTTTTTCAGATAGCTCGATGCCCGGAATCCTGCAAGCCGTCCCGTATGAAACACGATGCCCTTTAATCCCATGTGCCCCGCTGTCTCCATGGACTGGCGGATCCGGAGCATGGAGGCGTCCCTGATCAGAGGATCGTCACTGTGTATCGTCACATCCAGAAACGCACCGTGCATCGTATCCTTAGAAAAATCGTTCCTGTATCTTCTATAGTCTTCGATATACTCCGCCTGTCCTGCAGGATCATCCATAACTTTCGGTATATAGAAATCATTATATTCAAATGCACATCCATATTCTGCCGCCAGACTGCACATCCGTTCCATATCTGCCCTGTCGGGAACCAAATACAGTTTATTCATTTTCTCACACATCTTTCTTTACATCATCAATCTGATACACGAAGACACCATTACTTTTTCCCTTAAGTGAAATCTCACCGATAGGCGTCGCCATAACCCTGTCCTTTACCGCCTCATAGACCTCTTTGCTGACCAGAATCTGTCCCGGCCGCGCATTACTCTCCAATCTGGCTGCCGTATTGACGGTATCACCAATGGCTGTATAATCCATACGGAAATCACATCCGATATTGCCCACAACGGCATTGCCGCAGTTTACCCCGATTCCGAAAGACACGCTCTTACCGTATCTTTCACGGAATTTCCCGGCAATTCTCTCCGCCCCTGCCTGCATATCCCACGCAGTAGAAACTGCACGGAAAATATAATCATCCAGATCAAAAGGCGCATTGAAGACCGCCATCGTCGCGTCTCCCACAAACTTATCGAGTGTTCCTCCGTTATCAAAAATTGCCTGCGTGGTAAGCCCTAAATACTCGTTCAGAATTTCCACCACTTCCTCCGGTTTTAAACTCTCCGACATAGTCGTAAATCCCCGGATATCCACAAATAATACTGCAATATGGCGGTTTTCTCCACCGATCACCAGCTCAAAATCCTTATCCTTACTGATCTTATCCACCACCTGAGGCGCTACATATTGCTTAAATACATTGATCACACGCCGTCTGCGCATGATTTCCGACAAATATCTGCGCATCATCTGTATCAGATAAATTACAAACAGGCAGACCGGCAGGAGTATTGTCGGAACGATCCACCCTTTCACGTACATTCCTCTTGCAAAAGCAATATCAAAGGCGAACAGCGCTGCCAGAAGAATCGTGGAGTGCAGCATCCTCATCTTTTCACTGCATACATAGAATGCTCCGCACACAAGCGCCGCCACAACCGCATATGCAAAGGGCGATACCGGAAGCTGTGTTTTCCCTTCCAGCAAAGCCTCTATAATGTTCGCATGTATTTCCACCCCGTACATCTGACTGTTATGGGCGATAGCCGGCATATAAGAATCCTGCATTCCCACAGCGTAGGCGCCCACCAGCACCACCGCATCCTGAAAGATTGCGGCATCCACTGTCCCGTCCAGCACGTCCGCCATGGAAACTACACTGTAGCCTCCCGCTTTGCCGGAATAGGTGAAATAGAACCTGTTATTTCTTCCGTAAGTATCAGGGAAAACCGCTTCTTCTCCCCTGCTCTCCTGATAGACTTTATAAACCATAGAAGAGAGACTATACTTTCTTACTCCCTCATAATCCAGATAAGCCATCGCCTGCCGCACATATCCATCCGTATCCACAAAGGTATTGGCAAAACCACACATAACCTCATTTTTCAGGCTGTCATAAGGTTCTATCACATGGTCCACATAATAAGGATTATAAACAATCCTGCCGTCCTCTCCTTTTTCGGGCTGTTCCTTAAACGAAAAACTCATAGCGGCAACAACGTTCTCCGTCTGCCCGCAGACCTTAGCGAAATAATCATCCGCCTCCCGATCCGCCTCCTCACTGTAGATCACATCGAATCCGATGACCGCCGGACGTACATCTCCCGTGCCGTTCAGAATCGATACCAGCTCAGCCGGAATCTTCCTGCTCCAAGTGTTGACAGGACCGTATTGTTCCAATGTTTTATCATCAATTCCAATAATATAGATTTTTTTATTGGTGACAGTCTCCCTCTGGTTCAGCCTGTCGGATATTCCCATGTCCAGAAAGCCCGCTGTGCCAAAATACAGAAATGCAAGAGATGCCAGAATAACGGCGGCTGTAACCGCCGCCGCTTTTATTCCGCTCAGATGTTTCATATCTTTCTATCTAATACCCTTCCAAGTCAAATCTTATTCTTTCCACTTAATAGTCGTATTTGCCTTAATTCCGGTTCTGAAATCAAAGTCCCATTCACCATTCTCCGCCGGAATAAGCAAAGGCTCCGAAGCTCTTTCTCCGCTCTTTACTTCCTGTGTGGCAAACACAGTGCCCTGATACTCAAAAGTCACTGTATAAGTCACCGGCTGAGGCGGAATCACAGGATAATTAATCTCCGGTACGTCATAACTTGGTATATCATAATTCGGCACATCATGCTCCGGCTGATTGTTGTTGTCAGAATCTCCGCCGCCATTCCCGCCCGAAGAACTGTCTCCTCCTGCGTTATCATTGCCGGAACTTACACTGTCCGCCGTCTCCGCTGCCTTGGGCTGTGTCCCTTGCGCGGTCTGCGGTTTCTGCTCCGGCTGGTTCGGCTGATCCGCCGCCGTTTGCGCCGTCCCAGAATCCTTTACGTCCCTGCTTGCGCGCGTAGAAGCATTTCCTGCCGTATTTCTCGCTGCAGCGGCATCTGCTGTATCTTCATCTATATCACTATATTCTGAATCCTCTTTCGTATCGGACAACGCTGTCTGCTCCGGCTCACTCTCTCCGGACTCTTCATTTACCTCTGCTGTGTTACCGGAGTTATCAATCTTCTCCGTTAACTCCATCAAGTCCTTCAACGTTATACCGGTCATAGACTGACCACTCTCCGACATACTTCTCAAGTTGTTGAGTGCCTGTTCCGGAAGCTCCTCATATGCAATATCTCTGAGATCATCCACTGTTCCATCACTGTATATGATCAGCTCACTGCCTGCCGGAACCAATACCTCTTCCCCGTAAGTTCCGTCCGGAAGAATGGGTGTCGTTCCGACTTTACCCTGAAAACAGCACAGTTTTGTATTCTTCTCTCCATTATCATCAATATATATTTCCGCACGATATATTGTTCCTCGAACCGCCATGACAGAGTTTGGTGTGGAAGTCTCATACTGAGACCCTTCACTCAGAGGATGCTGAATCTCATTAGTAACCGCTCCCTGCTCCAGACGGATTCTCGTCTTGGAATTTTCGTCCGTTCCTTCCGCTTCAACAGAAAATATCGTATCCGCCTCCGCCATCACATATTTATCATTATCTAGCTTCATACGCATGCTGGATTCCTGTGCAACGGTAACTCTGTCATCGGATTCCAGATACAAATTCTCCGCCGCGTTCATGTTCCCTACGCCAGCCCTCTCTATCGAGGCGGTTCCTTCCACCTCATAGACTAATATGGAACGGTATGATTCTTCTTTATTTAATAAAAGCATACCCACTACTGCTGCAATCACAGCCACCGCAGCACAAATACAAATGATGATTTTTTTATCTGCTATCTGCTTCTGCATAATCAACCACGCCCCTCTTTCGGCTTACTGCTCCCGCTAACCTTAGTATTTCATAAATACATAATCACCGGCTGTTTTTGCATAAAATGAACTGCCGCCGCGATAAACTGTGCTGTCGCCGTATATTTTCCATTTCCCTTCTGCCAGCTTATACTCTACGCCTGTTTTTAACGAGTACATTCCCGTCTTAGATATCACATTCCCGTCTGCTGCCGGGTCTCTTCCGGATACTGTAATACTGCAGGTCATCTCATTGCCTGCCTTATCCTTTATCCTGATCACACAGGAGGAAGATGTCCCGTTTGCGCTCACCCGATAGCTTCCGTCCGCTTCAGGAGTTACAAGCTTTTCATTAATTCTGACACTCTCTAAATTGGCTTCCGACACCTGAAATGCTGTTCCTTCCGGATAAGTCTTTCCCTCCACCAATACGGTCACAGCCGGAGATATGGTATCTACCACGATTCCGCCGGATCTGGCATAAGTGGTCTGTCCGTCTGCTCCCACAGCTTTCACATATAAAATATAGCTTCCGTCCTTTGACAGAGAAATCCTCTCCGAAGAAGACTGTGCACTTTGCCATGACAGGGAATTCATCTGTTCATTTCCCTTGGCTTCAGCAGTCGTATCTGAAACCTGCTCCAGATAGTACTCAAGTGTAACCGCCTGACCGTCCTGATTTGCCAGACATTCGAACGCCTGATCATGATTATTAATATATTTATAATTTATCTTGCCGCCCAAATCATACTTCTGGCTCTGCCCCTGCCATTTGATATCAATCACCGGCGCGGCAATACCCGCCTGTGTCTTGGCATCCACCGATGCCGGCTCATTCTCTGCCCCGGACAAGAAATCAATGCCGTCAACTGCGGCATTATCCGCGTCCACCTCACTGCCGGCATTCTCAATATCTGTATTTATTTCACCTCCGGCATTCCCAGCATCTGCATTCACTTCACTATCGATATTCACACCATCATCCGGAATCGCATCATCCCCGCTGACCACAGTATTACCAGAAACAGAATCTGCTTCAATCTCTTGAACAACTACTGTATTTTCCTCCGCTGCCAGCATCGTGCCCATCGGCATCATACATCCGGTCAGCGCTGCCATACCCAGTACAGATAATCTTCTCCATTTCCCGTACATAATCACCGCCTCCAGTTCTCACACCTAAAACACAGATTTATCCTAATTACACATACTACATATCATATATCGACCTTTCTAGCCTATATATTACACATAATCCAACATTTGGTCAATATCACTCCTATACAAAAGACCTCTGGTTTTTCCTGTATAAATATGCTACAATAATCCTAAACTTTGGAAAATTGTATTCCCATAGCTGTATTTATTTCATTTCCCGCGTGTCAAGGAGGAATTTATGGATTTTCAACCGAATAACCCATATACGAACAGCGGCTATCCCCGTACCCTTTCCAGACCAAGCGGAGACGGATTGGCAACGGCTGCTATGATATTGGGAATCCTTTCCGTTGTCACGGCTATGTCGCTTACGGTTTATCTCTCTATGATGTTTGGCAGTATCGGCATTGTACTGGCGCTTTTATCCAAAGGGCGTGCGCCAAAACTAATCTCTAAAGCGAGAATAGGCATTACCTGCGCTGTAGTCGGCATACTGTTTACCGGTTCCTATATTATCACGACCACTAAGTGCGCTTATGATAATCCTGAACTCTTAGAACAGGCGCTAGACAATTTTGAGGAACAATACGGTATTTCTTACGAAGAACTGATAAATACTATGTTGGATGGTGGGGAACTTCCCACAAATTAAGAAAGGCTGGTGCGATATGATTGATGGAATCTCTAACCCATATGCTAATTTCACCCCTTACGGGAATGTGAACTCTTATGCTTCCGCTTATGATGCGGCAGGCAGTATTGCCGCAGGTGAAGATACATCTGCGGAACGTGTAGTGATCCGTAACCCCGGTGAATCCACAGAGAAACAGGCGGGTAAAGAATCCTCTCCTGCCGAGTGCAAGACATGTAAAGAACGTAAATATCAAGATGGTTCCGATGAGGACGTGTCCTTTAAAACTGCGGCACACATCGACCCCAGCGCTGCTGCCTCCCGCGTAAGAAGCCACGAACAGGAGCATGTCAGCAACGCCTATAAGAAAGCAGCACAGAATAACGGCAAGGTAGTTTCCTGCAATGTCTCAATACACACTGCAATCTGCCCGGAATGCGGACGCACATATGTATCCGGCGGCACTACTGCTACGCAGATTAAATACTATAATGAGGAAAATCCTTACCAGAAAGATATGAAATCCTCCGATGCCGCTAACAAATATCGGGGCATGAATGTTGATATGGCATGTTGATCTGCGGCATGTATATAGACAGGAGTTTACGCAATGAATAATTATCGGTCTTCTGCGGAACTGAAAGCTTCCGCTAAAGAGCATATGTTTGGACACTATGGAACTGCCATCGGCGCATATCTGCTTGTGACATTCGGCACAGGCATCTTTACGCTGATGGTGCTTTCTTTGACCGGAGATACCTCGACCTTCATCGGAACATGTATTTATATCGCAACATCATTTGCGCTGTCTCTTCTGGCTGGTCTGTTCACTTCCGGCGTTTCATATTTCTATCTGAAAATCGTATGTAACCAGCACGTTACCACCGGCGACGTTTTCTATGGATTTAAATTTTATCCCGACAAAGCGCTGCGCATACAGGCTTGGATCACGCTGATTACTTATATCGGAAGCATACCCGAATATATCATGATTTATCGTATGCCCGCCCATCCCGGAACCGAAGACATGATACCTTACCTGCTCTGCTCGTTACTATCGGGTCTCGTCACTTTAATCCTCAATCTGTTCTATGGACAGGCTTTCTTCCTGTTGCATGATTTCCCGCAATATTCTGCGGGAGAACTATTGGCTGCAAGCCGCAAAGTGATGCGCGGACAGAAACACAGATTATTCTATATCTACATCAGTTTTATTCCGCTTCTGCTTCTCAGTATACTCTCATGCGGCATCGCCATGCTGTGGATCACTCCTTACATGAATGCCACACTGACAGAATTTTATTTTGATCTCGTCCAGAAGCGGCAATAGATATACGCCCAGCGCTTTTTCTTTTTCAGCAGCAAGAGCAACTCTTTCTGCTGTTTTTTTGCCACGTCTATCGCTTCTTGATCTGCTGTCCGGCTGCCATATATGATTTCCTCATAATTTTCCAGAAACCGTAGACTGCCTTTGTCCAGAGATGTATCTTCCACACGCTTTCTAAATTCTTCCAGCGTCTCCTCTTCTCTCTTAATCCCCATCATCGCCAGAATCTGCATATTCTGACGGATTTCTGCCCTCAGCTTCTCCTCCCCGCCCATTTTCCGGTAACGGTAATCGGCAATCAGCCGGTTCAAAACACATATAACGGCACCCGTGCCGGCGACAAACAATACTGCTGCAGCAGCCATTCTTATGAACTGCCGTATGCTGTTTCCCACGGCATAATCTGCCGGCTCCGTGATTTTCCCGTTATAAATCAGCTGCTCTCCTGCTTCTTCAGGTTTCTCTCTGCTTGTCCTCCATTCCTCCTCTTCCCCTGCCGGATACTCATATTCGCTCTGGAGCGCCCACGGCGTATACCGTACCTCCGAATAACCGGGCGTAGGCTCATAAGGAATCCACCCGATTCCATCCAGATATACTTCCGGCCATGCATGCGCCATATCTGAATACACCACGGTTTCCCCATTTCCCGAAAGAGGGATACAGAAGCCTTGGACATAGCGCGCCGGAATCCCTTCCGCCCGTGCAAGAAGTGTAAACGCAGTGGCAAAATGGCTGCAATATCCTGCCTTGCTCTCTAACAGAAAATAGTCAAGGAATTTCCCGCCATCCATGATCGTACCCGGCAGTTCTCCCGGCGTCAGCGTATAATAATAAGTAGATAGTTCCGTCTCGATTGCTCTCAGTTTCTCCTCATCCGTCTCTGTATCCGCCGTAATTTCTTCCAGATACTCCCTTACCTCGTCGGAAATCTCTGCCTGCTCCGTATAGTGTTCGTATATCTCCTGTCTGTGGCGCACCATGTCGTCCATACTGACACTCACACCCGTCCTTTGCTCTAAATCCTTAAGGAGCCTTGCCAATATTTCCTCATCCGGCGGCATGACTCCCGCTTCGCGTAAAAAGCGGTCAAACCCACTCTGTCCCACATTCAGCTGATAGAAGGACACCTCATATTCCGTTCCGTATCCTTTCGCCTTATCAAAGAAAAGGCTTCCGCCCTCCTCACGAAAATCCAGACTCGCACCATTGTACACGAAATTCAACGGCTTTAAAGGAGCAAACAAATATTCTGAACGGAAATATTGATAATTGATCTTAAACTCTGCATACTTCATATAATCTGTGAAGTACTTGTTATCATACCGTCGCACGGCATACATGGTCTCCACCGTATCCATGTAACGCTCTTTGGAAATATCGTCATTTAGTTGCTCCCACTGTCTGCCGTCAAAGGTATCATAGACTTTGCCGCTCAGATACACATTCGTCACCAGACCGCTCTCATCCCATATTCTCATGATTTCACGGTCATTCTCAAGCATATCGCTGCCGATATCACCCCTGTCTGAAAAGCCTCTCAGGCTCAGATCATAATCTTCACCGCCGCCCCTTATGATACGCTGTGATACTTTTGTAAAAGATTCTGCAAGATGCTGGTAAACATTCTTAACAAAATTCCAGTGATAGGGCTCATCAGGCACCGCGCAGAGCATCATAAACACAAAGTAAACCGCAACAAAAGGCACAATCCACACCATATACGCCTGAATGCTCCTGCCACGTTCCTTTTTCCAACGTATCTGGGTCCACTCTACATAGCTTAAGATAATATAGCAGATCATCAAGCCTACTCCCGGCTTGGAGATCTCTTTTTCTGCAAAAAGGGCATACAGCAGTCCAACGATGAGCGCTGCCGTACCTGCCATTTTGATCCGGAAGCTTTTCTCCATGATGCGCTCAAGCAGATAGCCTGCCAGCACAAGCACAACTGTCTGCATCATTTCATATCCCGCCGTCCACTCGTCCCGCCATCTCGGCAGACCAAACAGCCAGCGGAAATATGAGAGGAAAAACTCCATACATTCTCTAGCCCCTGCGGCTACTCCCACGCCAACTAAAACTGCGCATATAACAGCCATGCCAAGGAGCCTTCCCCGCAGTGAAACGCGATCCAGCGCCATCACTATGAGGAGCATTATCACAGACGTAATAATCGTTCTGAAGCCTGTCTCAGAAATTCCAAGCAGGGTTTTTCCGCAGGTCAGACCGATACAGACAATAAGCGCTGTATTTATCATACGCCAGATATTTTTATCATCAAAATCAGGCACTGCCACCATCACAACGTTCCTTCCAGTTTGGCATCCATAGGTATCGCAATCACCTTGCTTCTCTCGGTACTCAGCCGGATATAGCTCTCTATGTCTTCATCCGTAACAACATAGAAAACAGTCATGACTCCCGCTTTGTCAAGTTCTTCCGTAATTTTCATGATCTCTTCATCGATCCTGTGCAGAACACAGAACACGATTCTGCTCTCAATAAAATCTCCTCTATCCATAAGGAGCGTCAGCATTTGCCGAAAATCTTCGTCTTGGTCAAAAATCACATCCGACACATTCTTATAGAAGCTGTCGAAGTCTCCGATTCCTCTCACCTGCTCTCTGACAATGCCCTTTTGCCCGTAATACGCTTCAAAAGGAATGTTCTTATCGGCAAGAAAAATTCCCAACGCCACCACTGCCTCTAAAATTTTATCTTCTACAGGAAGATATTCCCGCTGTCTGCTGCTGCATCGTCTTGTGTCCCACAGCAGGGAAATACCTTGTTTCTCTTCTCCTATCCTGTTTCTTACTTTAATCTTCTGCTCTCTGGCAGTTGCCTTCCAGTGAATCTGCTTGACCGCGTCTCCCGTCACATAGTCTCTCACGACAGCATCCGGCTCCGAACGTTCCCGCATAGATTCCCTCTGCATCAGTGCAGTAAGGTCATCGATGCTGTTCAGTCTCGTCACACGGGTCATCTTAGGCAGCACCTGTGCCTTGATCGCATGGGGAATCCGATAGCGTATCTTAAAAAGCTTAAAGAAATCCGTCATGACGATCTCCTTAACTCCTACTTCATACTCACCTCTGTATTTGCAGGTCAGCTTTGTCTCGAAAGTTTTCTTATCCTTCGGAAGCAGCTCGTATTCCGTGTCTCCCGGCAGCTCTTCCACCGAAGAAAAAGACGAGAACATACCCACACTCACACCCGCAAACACACAGAAACTCTCATTCTGCAAGATAAATAAATATGGCATAGCCTGCCCGCATACCATATTCTTGCTCTCTATCTGCTGGAGTATCCTGAGATTGAAATAGACCGCCGCCAGATAAACTAACGATATGACCGGAATAAGGGTTATTCCAAAAAAGATGCCATAGCTGACAGCGCCCCCATAAAGGCTGATCGCCGCCAGTGACAGCACCCACATATCTAATAAAATCCATCTGCGCATTTTCATAGTAGCTCCCACCTAAACCGGAATTTTCGCCTGCACGATCAGACTTTTCAAAATTTTATCCTTATCTTCCCTGCGAATCTTCGCCTCAGAAGACAATGTCAACCTATGACCAAGCACCTGAATCGCCACAGCCTTTACATCATCCGGTTTCACATAATCGCGCCCCTTAAGAAAAGCCCTCGCCTGTGAGGCACGCACCAGCGCCAGCACCGCTCTGGGGCTTGCCCCGATCACAAATCGTTCCTCCTGTCTGGTAAGGCACACGATATCTTCTATATATCCAAGCACTGGCTCTTTCACGGTAACAGCAGACACATCCTTCTGCATAGCGATAATGTCTTGCGCCTGACAGACAGCTTCGACCTGATCCGGCATCTTGCCCTGAATAAACTGTGCTGCCATCCTGATCTCCTGCTCTCTGTCCGGATAGCCGATGGACAGCCGCATCATAAAACGATCCATCTGAGCTTCCGGCAGCGGATAGGTTCCTATAAACTCTATAGGATTCTGCGTTGCTATGACGAAAAAGGGCTTCGGCAGTTCGTGTATACATCCATCCACCGTAACCTGTCTCTCCGCCATTGCTTCCAACAGACTCGCTTGCGTCTTCGGCGAAGTCCTGTTGATTTCGTCCGCCAAAAGTATCTGATTCATCACCGCCCCCGGCTGATAGACAAACTCACTCGTATTCATATGATATACTGACACACCTGTCACATCTCCCGGTAATGTATCCGGCGTAAACTGTATCCTGCCGAAACTGCATCCTGTACTCCTCGCAAGAATAAGCGCCAGTGTCGTCTTGCCAACTCCGGGTACATCCTCCAAAAGCACATGTCCTCCTGCCAGCAGACAGATCAACAGATTCTCTGCCGCTTCCTCTTTCCCTACAAAAAACTGATTCACATTATCCGCTAATTTTACTGCTGTTTCGTGGCTGTTCATGATCTCCTCATTTCTTTTATGAATTTGATCTGTCAAAATGTACGTAAGATTTTTTCTGACAGAAAAACCCAGAGCGGAGCTTTTCCATACTCACTCAGGGTTTTCTTTGCGTTTTCTATATAGTCTAATCATTTTATCACGGTTCAACCGGCTTCGCGCTCACTGTTATGTGTTGATCCAACGCAGATAAGCATTGATGAAAGGATCGATAGCGCCGTCCAGAACAGCATTGACATTGCCTGATTCTTCCTCGGTTCTGTGATCCTTCACCATGGTATAGGGCTGCATAACGTACGAACGTATCTGATTACCCCAGCCAATCTCCTTCACATCCCCCCGGATACCGGACAGTTTCTCCGCATTTTCCTCCTGCTTAAGCAGATACAGCTTCGCCTTTAACATCTGCATTGCCTTGTCTTTGTTCTGGAATTGGGAACGCTCATTCTGGCAGGTCACCACAATTCCTGTCGGGAAGTGAGTGATTCTGATCGCCGATGAGGTCTTGTTGATGTGCTGACCCCCGGCGCCGCTGCTCCTGTAAGTGTCTATGCGGATATCTTCGTCTCTGACCTCCACATCCACGTCTTCCTCAATATCGGGCATAACATCCAGTGATACAAAAGACGTCTGCCGCTTGCCCTGCGCATTAAAAGGCGAGATACGCACCAGTCTGTGGACACCCTTCTCCGATTTCAGATAGCCGTAAGCATTCTCACCATTAATCTGAAAAGTTACCGACTTAATACCGGCTTCATCTCCGTCCAGATAATCAATGACATCCAGTGTATATCCCTTGCGCTCCGCCCAGCGTGTGTACATCCGGTAGAGCATACTGCACCAGTCACAACTCTCTGTACCGCCCGCACCTGCGTTCAGTTTCAGAATGGCATTATTTCTGTCATATTCACCTGACAGGAGTGTGCTGATACGGATATTCTCAAATGTCTCCTTAAATTCCTTAAGCTCCTGTTCGATATCCGGTATGATTGCAGGATCGTTGTCCTCGTAGCCCATCTCGATCAGTGTCAAAATATCATCATACTGGCCACTCAGCGCATTCATTGTATCTACAATATCTTTCAGACTCTTAGATTCTCTCATCTTCTGATTGGATTTCTCCGGGTCCTCCCAGAAGTCTGGAGCCTGCATTTCCATCTCTAATTCTTCAATCCGCTTCGACTTATTTTCTAAGTCAAAGTGAATCCCTCACTTCCGCTAAGGGACTTTCGTAGCTTAAAAGCTCGGATTTCATGTTATCCAGTTCTACCACTTAACGTCACCACCTTTTCTAAATATATGATATTCTTGTTTATCGTCTGCCACAACACTGCTTATATTTCTTACCCGAACCACACGGACACGGATCGTTAGGGTATACCTTGGCTTCCATACGCTTTACGGGACCTTTCTGGAGCGTATCGTCCTTGTTTGTACCCGTCACCTTAGCAACCTGCTCTCTCTCCACCTTCTGTTCGATACGGACATGGAAGAGCAGCCGAACCGTTTCTTCTTTAATGTTCTGTGTCATCTCGTCGAACATCTCATATCCGCTCATCTTGTATTCCACCAGCGGATCTCTCTGTCCGTATGCCTGCAGTCCGGCGCCCTGACGCAGCTGATCCATATCATCAATGTGATCCATCCACTTTCTGTCGATCACCTTCAGCAGAATCACACGCTCTATCTCACGGATTGCTTCCGGTTCAGGGAACTCTGCCTCTTTGCTCTCATAAAGCTTCACCGCTTCTTCTTTCAGCTGTTGTTTCAAGCTGTTCTTCTTAGGCTTCAGCACACGGCTCGCCTTAAGCGGCTGCAACGGAATCGTAGGTAAAAGAAGCGTATTTAACTCATTGTAATCCCATTCATCGAAATCCGTATCATCACCGATACAGATATCTACACAATTCTCCGTGATATCTGTAATCATCTTGTAGATGGCATCGCGCATGCTTTCGCCATTTAATACGCGCCTTCTTTCCTCGTAGATGATCTCTCTCTGCTCGTTCATGACCTGATCGTATTCCAACAGGTTCTTTCTGATTCCGAAGTTGTTGTTCTCTATCTTCTTCTGCGCCGTTTCAATTGCTTTGGTTAACGCCTTATGCTCGATTTCCTGTCCTTCCGGTATACCTAAGGCATTAAACATGGTGATCATTCTGTCTGAGCCGAAAAGCCTCATCAGATCATCTTCCAGAGAGATATAGAACTTAGACTCACCCGGATCTCCCTGACGGCCGGAACGTCCACGAAGCTGATTGTCAATACGTCTGGATTCATGACGCTCCGTACCGATAATCATCAGACCACCCGCCGCCCTTGCTTCTTCATCCAGCTTAATATCCGTACCACGGCCTGCCATGTTGGTAGCGATGGTCACTGCCCCGTGAATGCCTGCGTCAGCAACGATCTCCGCCTCCATCTCATGAAACTTCGCGTTCAGAACTTTATGCTCAATGCCATTCTTTTTCAAAAGACCGCTCAACTCTTCTGAGGCATCAATATTGATCGTGCCGACAAGTACCGGCTGCCCCTTGCTGTGAGCCTCTTTTACCGCTGCAACAATCGCACGCAGTTTCTCTTTTCTTGTCTTATATACGGCATCCTGCTGATCAACACGCGCTACAGGCTTATTGGTAGGAATCTCCACAACATCCATGCCATAGATGTCACGGAACTCCTTCTCCTCCGTAAGCGCTGTACCTGTCATACCGGACTTTTTCTCAAATTTATTAAAGAAGTTCTGGAAAGTAATTGTAGCAAGCGTTTTACTCTCACGCTTCACTTTCACATGTTCTTTTGCCTCAATTGCCTGATGCAGACCGTCAGAATAACGGCGTCCCGGCATAATACGCCCGGTAAACTCATCGACAATCAATACCTGATCATCTTTCACCACATAATCCTGATCCCGGAACATCAGATTGTGCGCACGCAGCGCTAAAATAATATTGTGCTGGATCTCCAGATTCTCCGGATCCGCCAGATTCTCTATCTGGAAGAACCGCTCCACTTTGGCAACGCCCTGTGCCGTCAGATTAACTACTTTATCCTTCTCATTGACGATAAAGTCACCTGTCTCTTCACGTTCTACGCCCATGATGGCATCCATCTTCGACAACTCTTCCATGTCCTCGCCACGGGTCAGCTGTCTTGCAAGAATATCGCACGCCTCATACAGTTTCGTAGACTTGCCGCTCTGACCGGAAATAATAAGCGGGGTACGCGCCTCATCGATAAGTACTGAGTCCACCTCATCGATAATGGCATAATGCAGATCTCTGAGCACAAGCTGTTCCTTGTAAATGACCATATTGTCACGCAGATAATCAAAACCCAATTCATTATTGGTCACATAGGTGATATCGCAATTATATGCTTCCCTGCGCTCCTCGGACTTCATATCATTTAGGACAACGCCCACCTTTAAGCCAAGAAACTCATGCACCTGTCCCATCCACTCCGCGTCACGCTTCGCCAGATAATCATTGACGGTGACAACATGTACACCTTTCCCCTCCAATGCATTTAAATAAGCGGGCAAAAGACATGTCTGCGTCTTACCTTCACCGGTCTTCATCTCGGCGATACGTCCCTGATGCAGAACAATGCCGCCAATCAACTGCACACGGTAATGCTCTGTATTCAGGATTCTTCTTGCTGCCTCTCTCACCGTGGCATATGCCTCCGGCAACAAGTCATCCAAAGTCTCCCCTTCTGTCAGTCTTTTCTTATAATCTTTTGTCTTATCGCGCAATTGCTCGTCCGATAGCTCCATCATAGCCGGACGCAGATCCTCAATCTTCTTGACAAGACCTTCAATGCGTTTGATCTCTCTTTCACTGTGTGTTCCAAACACTTTCTGTACAACACCCATGACTTCCTCGTTTCCGTGTATCGGATACATACTGTATCAGATACGCACTTGCTTTTTTCAAAAAGTCCCCTCATCATGTAACATAAAACACCAACGTATATTTTATCAGATTTACAAGGCAAATTCAACTGAAAAAAAACGTCCGGCAAAGTATGTATCCTCTGCCGGACGTACTTATATCATATATTATTATCTGCTTAGTATACCATAGCCTTTTCTTCGCCATTCAATACACGCAAACCGCCCTGTACAAGCGCAAGCAGTTCATCCTCGCCCGGATATACCGTCATAGGTGCAATCCAGCCTGCCTGAGCCTTAAGACCTTCTACTACGACTTTGTCATAAGCGATGCCGCCAGTCACCACGATCTGATCTACTTTGCCTTCCAGAACGCATGCCATAGAACCAATATCTTTAGATACCTGTCTGATGAACGCGTCGCGGACTTCCTTAGCCTTCGCATCGCCTTCTTCCACCATCTTGTCTACATCACGCATATCGTTGGTGCCACAGTAAGCATTGAATCCGCCATTGCCACAAATTTTCTTATATACTTCCTTCTCGGTATACTGTCCTGAGAAACACATTTTAATCAATGCACCACTGGGTACTGCGCCCGCCCTCTCAGGGGAGAAGGCTCCGTCACCGTCCAGTGCATTAAATACGTCTATGACCTGCCCCTGTCTGTGAGCGCCTACGGATACACCGCCGCCCATATGCACTACAATCAAATTCAGTGATGCGTAATCCTTACCCTGTTCCTTGGCGTAACGTTTTGCTACCGCCTTCTGGTTTAGCGCATGGAACACACTCGTTCTTGGGAGTTCCGGAACACCTGAATAGCGGGAAATCGGTTCTAATTCATCCACTACGACGGGATCTACAATATAGG
Organism: uncultured Lachnospiraceae bacterium; assembly: GCA_947179245.1. Classification (GTDB taxonomy): domain Bacteria; phylum Bacillota; class Clostridia; order Lachnospirales; family Lachnospiraceae; genus UBA3282. The sequence continues at coordinate 21,402 of CAMXBD010000003.1, forward strand.
AAGGAACCCCGACAGAATCCCCTATCTCTCTTGCCAGAATACCGCCTAAATTGGAAGCGTGCTGTCCTTGTTTACCAATTTTCAAATCTTCTAACAGATCATCACTGACCGCATATGTTCCACCCGGAATAGGTTTCAGCATACCGCCGCGTCCAACTACCATATTCAGAGAATTGATATCAAAATCTTTTTCCTTTAACAGATTCACAATAATGTTCTTACGGAAATCTTTCTGATCCACAATAGACGCATACTGCGCAATCTCCTCTGTCGAGTGTCTCAAAGTCTCCTCAAAGAGGAGAGTTTCATCCTCAAATACACCAATCTTGGTAGATGTAGAACCCGGATTAATTATTAAACTTTTAACTGCCATGTTGTTTTACCTCCTGTCCGAATCATAATATCATTTTATATTACCTGCCGCTTTATTACTGCATGACCACATGTTTTCCTGCTAATTCATCTTAGCCATTGCACCCGCCATAACTGCACCGAGTGCAAGCGAATTTACCTTGGTCTCGAAGTCATCGGAACGGGAAGTCAGAATAACGGGAGCCTTCGTACCCGTAAGAATATTGCCGTTCTTAACCTTTGCCGTATGTACAAGACACTTATATACCAGATTACCCGCGTGGATATCAGGGAAAAGAAGCACGTCAGCATCACCCACAATCTTTCTGCCCTCAGCACCCTTATGTTTAGCTGCCTCTGGATCGATAGCAAGGTCTAAAGAGAGCGGTCCGTCTACGACACAGCCTGTGATCTTGCCTTCCTCACACATCTTAGTGAGTTCGTCCGCATCAACGGTAACCGGCATCTTGGGATTTACCACTTCTACCGCCGCAAGAGGAGCCACCTTAGGATTCGGAATGCCGCATGCATGGCAGACATCCACAGTATTCTCGATAATATGTACCTTATCTTCCAATGTAGGATATGTCATAAATGCAACGTCAGATAAGAACAGAAGATGATCGATTCCTTCCACTTCAAATACACACACGTGGGACAATGCCTTGCCGGTTCTCAATCCTACTTCTTTATCCAGCACGCTCTTTAAGAAGGATTTCGTGTCTATCAAGCCTTTCATATACATATCTGCTTTGCCTTGATGCACCAGCTCAACAGCTTTCAGCGCTGCCGTGTAATCATCTTTCTCATCAATAATCTCAAAACCGCTTATGTCAACATTGTCAGCGGCGGCTACTTCCTTGATCTTATCCTCATCGCCAACCAGAATTGCTTCTGCAATATTGCGCTCTTTCGCCGCAACTACCGCTTCCAGCACGGCGCTGTCCTGTGCAACTGCAACTGCAACTTTCTTGATACTACACTCAGATACTTTAGATAACAGATCATCAAAACTCTTACTCATTTTACCATTCCACTCCTTTGTTTTGTTGTCTTAATATCCGATGCAACATCCTCTGATATTCTCATGCTGCATCAATCATACGCAGGATTTCACTACAGTAAACCCATCGTTAAAATAATAACACTATCAACTGAAAAAATCAATTTATATGTGGATTTTATGCGGTTTATCTCATTATAACAGAACAAGTGCAGTTTCCATTTAACAATAGAATCTGCACCTGTTCCTGCGTATTAACTATAAAGTCATTTTTTAATATCAAGTTCACTCGTAACAATACCAAAAGACTCAAGTTTCGCTTTTACCAGTGTTAACTGGTAATCAAGTTCCCTTTCAGCATCGTCAGCATTTTTGATGCGCTGTAAGTTTGAATAAGTATCAATTAAATTATTGATCATTTCTTTATCGCTAGGCATACTATTCACCTCCCAAATAAAAAATCGAACAAGTACAATTACGAAATTCGCTTCGCGAACTCGAAAGAACGGAACAATTTCCTATTATATAAAATAAGAACTTGTTTATTATGAGTTATTATATCATGGCATATATTTAAAGTCTATTTATTTGTCTTACCCTTATTTTAATCACGACATTCATCGCACTTTTAATGATGGAACAGCCGTATCCCCGTAAAGCACATCGTCATGCCGTATTTATTACATGTTTCAATCACGTTATCATCCCGCACGGAACCGCCCGGCTGTGCCACATACTTCACGCCGCTTCTGTGGGCGCGCTCAATATTGTCGCCGAAGGGGAAGAATGCATCGGAACCCAATGCCACATCATTCATCTGATCCAGCCATGCACGCTTCTCTTCACTCGTGAACACTTCCGGTTTCACCTTGAAAATCTTCTGCCATGCGCCATCCGCCAGAACATCCATGTAGTCCTCGCCAATGTATAAATCGATGGAATTGTCTCTGTCCGCACGTCCGATCCCTTCTACAAACTGCAGTCCAAGCACCTTCGGAGACTGACGAAGGAACCAGTTATCCGCCTTGGAGCCTGCCAGTCTGGTACAGTGGATGCGGGACTGCTGCCCGGCACCGATACCGATTGCCTGTCCACCCTTTACATAGCACACGGAATTAGACTGTGTATATTTCAAGGTAATCATAGCGATTGCCAGATCGATTTTCGCCTGCTCCGGCATATCTTTGGACTCTGTCACGATATGATTGAAAAATTCGTCGTCAATTTTTAACTCATTTCTGCCCTGCTCGAAACTGATGCCATATACCTGCTTCACCTCGACAGGTGCGGGTACATAATTCTCATCGATTTCAATCACATTGTATCCGCCCTTCTTCTTCGCTCTTAGAATCTCCAACGCTTCCGGCTCATATCCCGGCGCAATCACGCCGTCGGACACCTCTCTCTTAATGATCTTGGCAGTTGCCACATCACAGACATCGGACAACGAAATAAAATCGCCAAAAGAACTCATTCTGTCTGCGCCTCTTGCTCTCGCGTATGCATTGGCGAGCGGCGTAAACTCCATATCCAGATCATCCACCCAGTAGATCTTCTTCTCCACCTCTGTAAGCGGCAGACCTACCGCCGCGCCTGCAGGCGAAACATGTTTAAAAGAAGTTGCCGCAGGAAGCCCAGTCGCCTTCTTTAGCTCTTTCACTAACTGCCATCCGTTAAAAGCATCCAGAAAATTAATATATCCCGGTCTGCCGTTCAACACCTTGATCGGCAGTTCACTGCCATCCGCCATATAAATACGCGACGGTTTCTGATTCGGGTTACATCCATATTTCAGTTCTAATTCGTTCATGTTGTTATCCTTTCGATATTAATTTGTGACATTTCGATATATGAGCTCAGATGAGAGTTGAATTCTAAAGGAGCCCCTTAAAAAGCGTCAGCACTTAGCGAGGTCATAAGCTGCTTTGCAGCGCAACGAGCTTAGTGTCTGTTACGCTTTTTACGGAGCGAAAGCGCGGCGACGTAGAAATCAACTCTTGTCTGAGCGCATTATTTAATTATTGATTTTTGTTTACAATTCTTGTCTCATATTTCCCGCTCTCGATTTCAATAAAGCGGACAAACAACGACACCTTGTTCTCTTCGTTCAGATTTTCCCATATCGTCTTCGTAAAACTATCGATGTCTCCCTCGACACTTACCAGTACAGGCTCGCCCTCAAAACTCGGAAGCGGATTGCCGTCGCCCATATATGTATGGATAAAATGTCCATCGCCTGCTGCCGGATTCTCGTAGGCAAAAGTATAGCGGTTGCAGGAAGACGGATCGCCGTTATTACTTTTCAGAATAGACATCGCATAATTGTATCTGCCGTTCTCCAGATGCATAATACCTGAAATGCGGGGTGTATAGTTAGGCGCATCTGGCTCGAACTCTCTTGTACGCAGCGCCTGTTCAAAAGTCTGCTGCTTATCCATCAGATCATAGATGGTGTCTGTCTGGTCGCCGTTGGTCACAATCGTCTTATTGCCAAGAACTCTGACCGGCGCATAGATAATCAAACTGGGGTCTTCCAGTTTGGAAGGATCAAATGCCTGCGTCCGAATACCCTCTCCGTCTTCCACAAAAACACGATTTCTGCTGTTAGAACTTCTTCCCATAATAAAATAAGCTGTTACCGCATATTTACCATCCGCCGATTTACCGATCACGATACCTCTGCCGGGATATGAATTACCCGCAAGTTCCTGCGCTAAATTCTTTTTCTCCATATTCTCCTCCTCATTTCTGTGTATTTCACGCAATTTGTCTTTATATATATAGTTTATCCTTTAGGCTTGTTGGAAGAATTACTGGCTCTTCCTTGTTTACGTTTTCCTGCCGGCTTCTTTTTGTTTTGCGTTTTACTGCCAGACATATTTTGGCTGCCCGTCTTTACGTATTTCTTCTCAAACTCTGACGCCGGCATGGGTTTGTCGAAATAATACCCCTGTATCATTCTGACCTTCATACCCTCCAGCACTTTATATTGTTGTTTTGTCTCGATACCTTCCACGCAGATGGAAACGCCGATAGCATCCGCCAGATCAGAAACCATTTTAATAAAAGATTTGGAATAAGTATCTTCTGCCAGATCCCTGACAAAACTCTGATCCACTTTAATCACATCAAATGGCAGTTCCCTGATATGCCCTAAAGACGAATAACCGGTACCAAAATCATCCAGCGCGATCCGCACGCCCAGCTCCTTGATCTGCCCAAGTATCTGCTTCATTTTTTCTAAATCATTGATCGCCAGTCCCTCTGTTACCTCCAAAGTCAGGTTCCGTGGATTAATCCCGCTTTCCTTGACGATGTCCGCTATGGTTTGCACGATATCCTGCTGTAAAAGCTGCACCACCGATAGATTTACATTCACTTTATAGCTCGGATGGCCGTTGTCATTCCAGCTCTTGCACGCCTCACATGCCTGTTTCAACACATAGCTTCCAATCGGGTTGATCAGTCCCAGATATTCGGCAAGCGGAATAAAATCTGCCGGAGACATAAATCCCATCTCCACACTGTTCCAGCGGATCAGCGCCTCTGCTCCGGTGCATATATTGTTCTCCTGAATATCGATGATCGGCTGATAATACACTTCAAACTCTTTATATCCGTCGAGTGCCGCGTCGCGCATATTCTTTTCCATATCAAGGCGCTTATCGGAATCGCTCTTAATATTGTTGTTATAAACTGCGGAACGATTTTTGCCGGACTTCTTCGCCTCGTACATGGCAATGTCCGCTTTCCTGATCAGCTCCTGTACGCCTTCGCCCTCTGCCGGATAATACACGATGCCCATGCTCATCGTACAGTAATAATCCGCATTTTTTAAAAACCACGGTCTGCCGAAAACCGCCTTGACATCCTCTATAATCTGATCGAGTTTCCCATATTGGTCAGGGGACACTATAACGACAAACTCATCCCCGCCCATACGATAGCAGGAATGCTGGATACCTTCTACCTTCCTCATACCGTTGGCAATAGATTTCAACAGCACATCTCCGTATTGGTGTCCGAGGCTGTCATTGATGTGTTTAAAATCATCCAGATCCAGATAAAGTACCGCGCCTTCTCCGCCCTCGCTCTTAGCATCATCTACATACTTAGCCAGATCGCGTTCACAGCACAATCTGTTGAAGAGACCGGTCAGGAAATCTGTATACGCCTGTCTTTCTATCTTCTTCTGATACATCTTCTTCTCTGTCACATCATAGAGTGAACACATGAATCCCTCTCTGCCATCCACCCATTTGATGTTCTTATAAAAAACATCATACCAACAGCCTTTATCCTCCGCAAAAACTTCTATGCTGCCCTCCTTCCCGTCCTCAGGTATGCTGTTCTCAAAAATAGCTGCTAACGTATTTCGTTCCAGCTCATCCCGAAAATAATTTCTTAAGCATCTGTTGGCAAACAAGATATTGCCGCTTTCTTTATCCCTTACATAGATTGAGCTGCCTACATTATTCAGTACTTCTTCCAGCGCCGCATATGACTCCGCCAGTGAATTTTTCTGAATCCTCTTCATTATGATGCTCTGCAGCACCTTCACGGAATCATTTAGAAACTTAATCTCTTCCACGTCCCAATTACGTGAAACACGCTTCATAATAAAACATGCATACATGCCGATGCGTTCTTTCAAAACAATCGGAAAAGCGGCAAGCGCCTTGATGCCATCCTTATCTAAATCTTCCTCGTAACCTTCCCTGCCTGAAGAATCGGAAAGCACCAGCGGCTTCTCACGATACAGATAGGACGGACGCGGCTGGTTTCTCGTCTGGTCATAGACGGAAACCACACCGTCATTGTGCCACCCGGCAATCACATCCATATTGTCCGCATCCACTCCGTCTATAGAACATAAATAAGCACAATCAATCTTTACAAAGCCACCCACAGCCGCAAGAATACCTGCCATAACGCTCTCTATGGGCGCATCACTGTCCAACATCTGCACGATCTGCGTAGTAACGGCTGTCCGCTTCAGCGCTTCTTCCATCTCATTTCTGGAACTGCGGATTCTAAGGTTCTCTGCCTTTGCCTCCTGCATCGAAAGCTTATCACATACCATATGTCTGCTTATTCCGCGCAGTAAGTCCAGCGCCTTGTTAAATCTCCACTCCGTCGTCTGATAACGAAAGTTCTGTGCAAACTCTTTGCCTTCCTGCGATTCCACATCGGATAAGACGGCACATACCATCCATGCCAAGACTGTCTGCCCATCTTCCTTGATACAGACCACGGCATACTTCAATGCATCATTCCCAGTCTCTTCTATCGCCTGATCTTCCAGACTGCTCTCCGATACTCTGTGAAAAAGAGAGAGCATTTTCTCTCTGGACACCTGCTGTATCAATGCCGCTTTGTCCTGTTCATCTCCTGACATTTCTGTCATATCTATGCCGTTATCGTCTATGCAGAATGCATAAACTCCTGCTGTCATGCAAAATTCATTCTGTAACTGCTGTAGTTGTTCCCGGTCTAAAATTGCATGGTATAAACCGTCCATTTAAAATTTCCCCTTTTGTATCTTATCGCACAGCTTTCCATCCATGCTCTAATCACAATCCGTCCGTATACTTCTACTCGTCCACCGAATAGTTCGGCGCTTCCTTGGTAATATGAATGTCGTGCGGATGGCTCTCTTTGAGAGAAGCAGCAGAAATCTTGACAAACCTGCCGTTTTCTTTGAGTTCTTCGATTGAGGACGTACCACAATACCCCATGCCTGAGCGCAGACCGCCCATCAATTGGAACACTGTATCTTCCACTGTTCCTTTATAGGCAACTCGTCCTTCCACGCCTTCCGGCACCAGTTTCTTGGCGTCAGACTGGAAATAGCGGTCTTTGCTGCCATTCTCCATGGCTGCAATGGAGCCCATACCACGGTATACTTTGTACTTTCTTCCCTGATAAAGCTCATAAGTGCCCGGACTCTCGTCACAGCCTGCAAACATGCTTCCCATCATACATACATTTCCACCCGCCGCGATTGCCTTGGTCATATCACCTGAATACTTGATACCACCGTCTGCAATAATCGGAATACCATATTCCTTCGCTACGGAATATGCATCCATAATTGCAGTGATCTGAGGCACGCCAATACCTGCCACTACGCGCGTAGTACAGATAGAGCCGGGACCGATACCCACTTTAACAGCATCCGCGCCCGCTTCGATAAGCGCCCTTGTTCCCTCTCCGGTCGCTACATTACCGGCAATCACCTGTACATCGGGGAACTTTTCTTTGATCATGCGCAGAGAATGCAATACATTCTCAGAATGTCCATGGGCACTGTCCAGTACGATTACATCCACTTTGGCGTCCACCAGCGCACCTACCCTGTCCAGTACGTTAGCTGTAATACCTACACCGGCACCACAGAGCAGTCTGCCCTGACTATCTTTAGCTGACAAAGGATATTTGATCGTCTTCTCAATATCCTTGATCGTGATCAGTCCGGCAAGATTATAATCGTCATCCACGATCGGAAGTTTCTCCTTTCTTGCTTTGGCAAGTATCTGCTTTGCCTCCTCCAGTGTAATGCCCACCTTTGCAGTGATCAGCCCCTCGGAAGTCATTGATTCTTTAATTTTCTTTGTGAAATCTGTCTCGAATTTTAAATCACGATTGGTTATAATACCGACTAACTTCCTGCCTTCCGTGATCGGAACGCCGGAAATCCTGAATTTAGCCATCAACGCATCTGCGTCTGCTAATGTATGATCCGGAGTCAATGAGAATGGATCGGTTATGACACCGTTTTCTGAACGCTTTACTTTATCTACTTCTTCTGCCTGAGCCTCGATAGACATATTCTTGTGTATGATACCAATACCACCCTGTCTTGCCATGGCGATCGCCATCCTATGCTCCGTGACAGTATCCATACCCGCGCTCATCATCGGGATATTCAGCTTGATTTTCTTCGTTAGCCATGTTGTTAAGTTTACTTGATTCGGAATCACCTTGGAATAGCTCGGCACCAACAGCACATCGTCAAAAGTAATTCCTTCTCCAATAATCTGACCCATCTTCTCTCCTCCTATGTTTTTATAATATTTTTATATGTAAAGAATACTGCCAGTTAAATAACTGACAGTATCACTTTTCACCCGGTACTATTCTTTAATCCGTAAACACCTTGCGCGGCGCAATACTCTGGACAGCCTTAATCATTTCCACATTCGGTTCCAGAATGATCTTAGTATTGCCGTTCCAAACCATCATGTATCTTCTCTCCGGCTGCGCAGCAATGCCCGAACTGTAATCCAATGTCTTGAGCTCACGGTTCTTGTAAGAATCCAGTCTGTGGGAATTAAGCGGCGCAAAAATCTCCATCTGCTCTATTGCAAATGTCCCTGCTTTCTTTCTCTTGCTCTTCGCCATGACCTTATCGACGCTGATCTCTTTGTCCAGATACAAATACTCATATTCTACATTCGCATTCATAGTGGCGAAATATGCACCCACGCCCGTAACAATTGCCACCAGCAATCCCGGAATAAACACAACCCCAATCACTACAAAGACAACCGTCAGCATAATCAACAGCATTTTCAAAAAAGACAGGATTGCTGAGGGTTTTCTGGCTACCAGACATTCTACATATGTCTCACTCATATTTCCTCCGTTCCGAAGCATCCGGCTTGTCTCCCGGTGCTTCATAGGTTTCTATTACTTCATCTGTCTGCCACATTCGTGTGTCAAAGACAGTCCCTCACGAAAATATAGGACTATCATATAACAAATTGGGGAAAGTTGCAAGTGGTGGGAGAGCCGCTGGTGAGTATTTTTATTCGGAAAAAACTTCAACAGTTTGTTTCCCTAAAAGAGACACTGCTAAACGCGGTGTCTCTTCCACACAATATTAACCTTTTTTTCATATAAGTTATATTCCCAAAGCCTGTAAAGAATGCTCACTTATAAAGGCAAGCAACATATCTAAAGACAAATAACCTCTGAACAATTCTCTCAGTTCATCCGTTGTCTTACCATTCCTCAATGCGATGCATTTCTGCTGTTTAGCATTCATTCTGACCTCAAAAAAATCCGAATAGTCATGAAGAAACGCCTTCGTTCTCTCCTTAGATATAATCAGTACAGCTTCTTCGTTTTTTGCATTCAACGTCTCAATCACGATTGCTCCATAATCGTTTAACTGCTCATATGTCACTTCTCGATTATTCTCATCATTGTCAACTAACTCAATCAGTGCATTCGCGACTAAATCTGCTATTCCGATTCTAATACTCATATGCCACCTCGTATCATTATAAAAATATTATAGTTCTATTATATCCAAATTCATCGCCTTGTACATGGCAAAACTTACTAAACTTTATCCACCATTTTTGTTTGCAATACTTGCCAGTCCCTGCACAAACGCTTCAATATCAATTGTATCTTTCTGTTCTACGTTCGTATTTCTTCTATAGAATATATAAAAAAATTCTTCCTTCTCCGTTTTCTCGACATTCATCGTATTAACAATTTCCCCAAACTTATTAACACAATTCCTTTCCGGAAACAAAATCGGCAATTGCGCAAATTCCTGTTTCATAAAACCACTATTAAACTGATTTGCCTTCAAAATTAGCAAGTCAAAAATCACCCCACTCTTTATCGTTATATCATACATGCATTGGAGTACTTTTAAGTGCTTTTGCGCTTCTCTCAAAAGATTGGCAATCTCCCTCTTCTCCCTTTTTTTTACACTCTTCGATTTATTTTCCAATTCGACAATCTGTTCCTTACAGGCATCCAGTGTAGATTCATCAATTGTATCTTTACCTGTTATATTAATAACATATTGCGAGAGATCATCAATTTCTTTCTCAATGTAATTGGTTATATCACTATTTTCTCCTGTCCTACAATAAAACAGACTTCTATATTCCGCTTCTGACTTCCACACCGGATGTCTTCGCTTCTGCCTATTAAAGTATTCTTCTGTAGTTTCATCCGAACATACATTTTTCATCAAATACACTAAATCGTCGTCCGCCAGCAGAGATATATGTATATGCTCATCTAATTGATTTCCCGCTTCCGTCAACGTCTCGTAAGAGAATAATCTATGATTTGCCGTTGAAAAGCGACGATTAACTTGTTCTATGGCATGATTTAATATAAAACCTTCGTATTGCACTACCGGATGATTCTGTATCCAATGTCTCTCCGCATCATGTGCAAAGACAACATTCTGAATAACACTAAGCGCTGATTTGTGGAACACTAATCTCCAAGGCTCGTTCTCTCCATCCTTCCACAAACATATCGCTCCCAACAGTCTGGTATAGTCTATCTGAACTGTATCGAACCCTGTTATATATGCATCACGAATCAAATAATCCAGCTTGTCTACATCTATCACATCAGCATTCAGTAATTGTATCAAACAATTCCATATATCTTGATTTTTATTCAAATTACTATAACAATATCCTGTAATGCATCTGGCAAAAAAAGAACGCTCTTTATCATCTCTAAACAGTGTGGGGAACTGCCGCAACGCTACAATTGCACTCATAATCTCATGGGGTTTCGCAGGCACAAACCCTATTTCTCTACTTTTAACATCTGCTTTGAACTGTGCATTTCCCACAGCATCTATAAGCATCTTATGCAGTTCACTATATCTTTTATTTCCCTTTTCTTCTAAATTTAAATAGTAATCCTCCCCTGTATGCGAAAATGGCGCATGTCCCACATCATGCAAGAGACAAGCCAAAAGAAAAATCTCTCCATATCTATCTAAAATTTTTAAAACATTACTCTTTACATTCTGGGAAATAGACTTATAAATCACTTCATAAGCAAGCTTTCCCAAATGATAAACTCCTAGCGAATGAATAAAACGATTATGCACCGCTGCAGAATAAAGTGGCGCATAACTAGTCTGCACAATATTACGCAATCTCTGAAAAGCTGGTGTGTCGACCACATTATACATAATCGCCTCGTCAATCGTTATATAACCATATATCGGATCTTTTAAACTTTTATCCGCCATGATTACATCCATCCTCTCCATAGCATTGTTTCATATTGTCAATTATACTATACGCATAGTCATACTGCAATGTCATTTATTATCTGCTACCTTCTCTCCGACATACGCACATTTTCCGGCATTTGTCCTCTGCTGACATGCCTGATCATCTTTTCTACTTCCGGGATCATATTAACCGGACATAATATAACCCGCGGATGTGCCAATGCATATACCCGGAAAAGTTCATCCGCAAATCCCTCTTCTATATCTGTATACATATCAAATACCTCCGACAAATTTCTGGATATCTCGTTTTCAAGTGTCATCATAACCATAATATATTTGTATTTATTATAACATAATTTTTATCAAAATACAATATCTTATCGAGATAATTTTATCACTATTTCGTGAATTAAATTAATAAAGCAATCACCTTAAACTCTCTACCGTCCTGCGCAGTCCCTCACGCATATGGGTTCGCGGACGCCATCCCAATCCTTCTATTTTCTTCGTGTCAAGAAGCGCCTTGGTCGCTGTGGAATACCCCGCCTGTTCTGCCGCATCCGGTATGTCGAAACTTACATTAACGCCATTGTCCTCTGCCAGCCATTCCGCAATCTGCCTGAGTGTCACTTCCGATTCCGTATCAGAAATATTATATGCTCCCCCGCTTTCTCCTCTTAATAATACTGTAATAACAGCTAACGCCGCGTCCAACGCATAAGTATAGGAATAGCACTGCGTTCCGGTACTCTTTAAGATTATGTCCCCGCCTGCCGCCGCCTTCTTGATGAATTGGGCGATTGCCTTGGAGTCTGACATGAGCATGGTAGGGCCATATACCCTGCTAAGGCGCGGAATGACAAAATCAAGCCGATGTGCCTGTGCATAAGCATTGCAAAGCGCTTCACCCACTCTCTTACTCTCCGGATACCCTGCCCGCAATGTATTACAATCTAAATAACCCAGATAATCCTCTTTAAATCTGTCCACATCTCCCCGGTTTTCTCCATAGACTTCCACTGATGAGACAAAACAGAAACGTTCTGCATGACAGGAGACGGCATAGTCTAACAGATTCTTCGTTCCAATGACGTTGGACGTAATCGTTCCGATGGGATCACCCGAATATTGCAGCGGATGTGTATTGCTTGCAGCATGAATCACATAGTCTGCCCTTCCGCACTCCGGAATCCCTTGATTGATATCACAGGAAATATATCGAAAAGTGTCTTTATCCCAATACCCACCAAGCCGCCGCCTCGCACTTTCTTCACCTCTGCTGAGTGCAATAATGCTGACCGGACAGTCTATGAGAATCTCCTCATTACATTGCATCAATAAATCAACCATGCACTTTCCGATCATGCCTGTGGCTCCGGACAGAAGTATTGTTTTACCCGCCAGTTTATCCCATGGCAGATCCTGATTTTGTTTTAACAGTAATTGTACTTCTTCTCTATAAGTCTGCATCATATGATTCCTTCCCCTTGTTTATCTTTAGTCCGGCATATTTGACGGGTATATTTTTCTAAACCAGCCATGTTTTGCCCGCATACATAATCTTAAGTTTTTCCCGGTTTTTCAGGAAATACAGCGTCGTCAGGTTTTCGCCTAAATATCCTGCAAAGCGGTCGGCACGTTCTGAACCCTTTGGTGTGGTAAGCTCTTCCGTCCGCATCAAAACCTTAAAAAGGAAATTGCAATAATCATCGAATACCTCTGCCTTAGCTATCAGCATATTAAAATTATTGAAAAACTGTTCTCCATCTGCAATGCCATTCTCATAAGCATCCAAATATTCCGGCGCCGTCTCTTTTAACGCCTGCAGCATTGCATCCCAATCGGATTCGCTTACATATCTGGCATGCTCTTTGGAAATATCTGGATAATAAACGGACGGATAGGGTAAAATCACATCCCACTCCTGCTCCAATTCCATCAGCCTCTTCATCTGCGCATCACTAATATCAAAAATACGCCTGTAGTGGCAAATTCCCTTGTAAGCCGCGCGACAATTTCTCCACGCATGATATGTTGCAGTCAGTTCACAATAATTACGATTTTTGTGAGAAATGTTATCTCCTTGATTGTCTTGGAGATCGGCGAGTTTTTGACTGGTGAGCGCAGCTCCAACTTGAATAGGATGTATGTATAGCGGTTGCGTATTTCCTATATATTGATTCAATAATGGTCTGTCCAGATGCGATTTGGCTTGGTACACCTGAATCTTAGGGATTTCTGATCTGAAATCTGTAGTATATGTCTCCGAACATCTTCTACAATTGCATTCTTCTTCAGCAATTTCCTGAGTCTGCCTTTGTATCATCTGCCCCAATATCGTAGCATGTCCCGGCAGACTGCTATAATATGCCTCCATCAATTCATTTTCTAATTCATTGGTAAACAAGACGATCTGCGAATCTTCTATCCGCAAGTTTTCCACAGAATGTAAAGAAGCTATGATTGCCGAATGGTGTACTTGCGGTGCCGCAATCAGGTAATACTTCGGAAGAATGAAATCAGACATGCTGTTTTGCAGTTCGCGCTCCCATGCAGACAAACTCTTGACTGCAATATTGTCAATCTCTGTCAGTGTTTGTTCAGATACTTCTCCGTGGTGCCCGCCGCTCTCCTCGCAATCCGACACCATAAAGAACAGCGGCTCCTTGTGATATAGTGTTTTGATTGCAGTATAAACCCCGGTCGCAACGATTCCTGCTCCATAGATGCAAAAAGAGTTGGTACACAGTTCTTGGAATTGCATAATTTGCTCCTGTTTCGCTTTACTCTGATAAATCACAGTAAATGACTTAAAATATAATTATCTTCTTTGACAAAATCTTCACTCAGCCATCTGATTTTCTGCTTATTTACTCCCATACCCTCTAAAAAACTACAGACTGATCCGGCTGTCCTCCGGCTGTTAATTGCAAGAATAATATAATCATACATTTCATGATTGCAGCTACTTATTTGTTCAGGATCATTTACATCAGGATTCATTCTTCGATATGCGGCATAATTTTTATCTAACCAAGCAACCACTTTAACTGTCGTCTGCTCCTTCACATACCGATAAAGGCTTTGCCCCATTTTTCCTGCACCATATATGATAATCCGCGCATATGGCTCAATCCCGCCATATGGTGCCAAGATCCCGTTCCTATCTTTCAAGTCAAAATAAGCAATGTTTCTTGTTAATAATAAATTTTTAGCATATTGATTTAACTGCCTGTCTAAATATTGTGAATACAATGATTCTGCAAATACTTTTCTTAAATATCCGATCAGACACTTATTCCGCACCAATTCATCCGCATCATAGCAGTCCATCATAGAACCGGTGCGCTGTATGTAATGATATCCTGCTAAATCAGAAATATAGACTTTCTGCGTTTGTAATATATACGGGTATGTAACCGCAACATCTTCCCCGCAATTGATCTGATCATCCACCTGAATCTGAATATCCCATAGAATATCTTTTCGGAACAATTTCGCCCAGATAAACTGGCTTATTCCAAATTGATAGAATTCCTCCGCGTACAACATAAAAGGAATGATATCTTTCGTCTTATAAACTCCCGGCTCTAATTTGCACGATACCCTCTGGGTATATCCTTCCATATCACAGTAATGATTTGATACAACCAGATCTGCCTCATGCTCCACCATATCGAGACTCAGGCTCTCTATCATGTCAGTTTCTATCCAATCATCACCATCAACATAACAAATATATTCGCCTGTCGCAGCCGCCAAGCCGCTCTTTCTTGCCCTGACCAGCCCTTCGTTCTTCTTATGGATTACAACAACTCTGGAATCCATTACTGCGTATTGATCACAAATCTGCGCAGATCCGTCAGTTGATCCGTCATCCACGAGAATAATCTGTAATTTATCGTATGTCTGTCCAATAATACTGGAAATGCATTTCTCAAGGTATGCCGCAACATTATAAATCGGAACGATTACAGAAACTTTCTCATTGTTTTCCATCAGGTCACTTTGCTCCAATCCTTCTAAAACCACCTTGTAACAATCTTCAGGGTATTAAAACGTCATGAACAATTATATTTCCACGTTCAGACACACGTAATCACGAAATCCATGTTTTTCTAATATACCCTCAATCTCCTGATTGTATATCTTATTGGCAGCGATTAATACAATTGCATCGTCTTTATACGCCTTCAGCTCCTGTATCTCATATATATGATGCCCATACATGCTCCTCTGCGCCTCGTTTCGTTTCGTAACTGCAAAGCCGGCTATTTCAATCCCATACTTCTGTAATAGTTCAATGATCTCCTTCGAGACATATCCTGCTCCATAAATAATCACATGACTTTTCTGCCGTATTCTGGTTAGTATTTCTTCACTAAATTCAATTCCATATATTTTGGTTTCCTGCTGAAGAATACGAAAAATATATTTTGCAAAAGCTGTTTCTAACCCTTTTTCCACATCCTGTTTATCGGACGCGGAAAGATTCAATATACCACCGGCTATTTTTTTGTACTGATCTTCCAAAAAAGGCTGTAATCCTACAGCATCTTCATGCTGTGAATAATATTGTAAAATATCTATATACTGTGTAATTTGTCCTATTAAAAGTTTTATCTTAGCATTAGCGCCGCGTGAAATAGATTTTTCATGAATCCTATAGCGATAATATTTCTTCGGACAGACTATTACTTTTTCTGCAAGGCATAAAGCCCGTAAAATAAAATCCCCGCCCTCCCCAATCGAAAGCTTCTTATATCGAAGCCCGTTTTCTTTTATAAAAGAACTCTTATAAAACACTGAGCACAAATAAAGGAAAAAGTCATTATTCTTTACAAATTCTCCTATTATTTCTCTCCCATTATATACCTTCGGGTAGTTTCTCAAAATTCCTTCACGCAATCCTGTTTCGCTTATATTGTTTTCTATATGTAGATGCATCCCTAAATAACACATCTCTGAATTATGCTGTTCCGATAGAATATATAGATTTTCTAATGCGTCCGGCTCCAGATAATCATCCGAATCAACGAACTGGATATACTTTCCTTTTGCTATATCTAATCCTCTGTTTCTGGATAGAGCTGCACCTATATTCTCTTCATTACATATAATATTAATACGATGATCCTTCTTTTGATATTTATACAATATATCTGTCGAAGAATCTGTCGATTTATCATCAACGAAAATAATTTCTATCTCCTTCAAAGTCTGCGCCAGTAAACTTTCTATACAGTTTTCCAACATTGATTCCGTATTATATACCGGCACAATTACAGATACTTTAACCATAGCATTCCTCATACTTTATCACAATACTTCTCTAAGCATTTTACAACTCCTGATAGTTCTGGCGAATCGAATCGCCCAGTAACAATATGTTTTTCATATGAAACAAGTTTCCTTTAAATATTCGTCTAGCTCTTTAAATTTGTCTTTAATATCGTTTATCGGCAATACAGCATCGTTTTCCACGGACATAGCCTGTCTCAAACATATTTCAAAGTCCTCTTCTTTTTTACAAAGAACAATATGTGGATTCTCTTTTATCCATTGATATGATTCCGATACTTTACCCGACAGATTATCAAATGCAACACAGGGCGTATCAGTAACTGCGCAAAAAATCATCGCATGTAATCTGTCTGTAATTACAACAGATGCCTGTCGTATTTTATCTAACAATGCCATGACATATTCTTCCCTGTTATCCAAGAACACATCCACTGTCGATATAGTAGTAAACCGTTTCGCTTCTATTCCCTTTTCCTGCAAAATTCGCGTAATACGAGTCTCATCGATCCCCATAGCTTCTTTGTCATCCCTGATGCATACCAACCCGCCACTGCGTTCAAACGAGCCCTCATATTTCAGCGATAATGCAATATCCGGAGTCAAAATTTTCCTGACTGAATTATCTAATAACTCTGATGCCAGCCGATACGACGCTTTATCTCTCAACATGATTGTCAAGTCAGTATGAAAATTCAATACAGAAGATAATGATTTCTTTTCGCTTTCTCCTAATCCCGAATCTTCAAAGTACATCGTCTGTGGGAAAATAATGATCTTATTCTCCGGATACTGCTGAATAATATTTTTCGTAATATCTTCCAGCCATAGCCACAGTGAGCCTAAATATCCGCCGCCGCTAATAATCAGAATATCCTCATCCTGTATTACGTTTTGAATAAGCAGATTCTCTCTTATATACTGTTGACAGGAAATTTCAATAAACTCAATGTCCGGAAATAATCTACGAAACAGTTCCCTTTCTGCCAGTGCAATTGCATGGTCTCCCAGATTGCTGTAATCGGGACTGTTAAATAAGATAAATGCCGGTTTTCTGTCCGCCGCAAATAATTTATCATAATCGGACCATCTGTTTATATATGCAAAATTATTATCATATAGCTTTTGCTGCATTGCCGCCGCATACGTTCCCTTAACCCAATGTGTGGAGTCCTCCGCTCTCCGGTCCCTTACTTTAAAATAGTTATCGCATACAATCTCCGGCGCATCGCCCCATGCCAGAAAGGCATGATTATTAAAACAGTAATCCAGACGGCACCCATGTCCGACAGGCATGACCGGCAGTACTTTCTGCCCCTCATCAAAGACAGTCCCGACTAATTCCTGCTGGTAACAGCTTTGCAGATTACCGTTCACAACATTAACCCGATAACTCCAGCTGCCGGCATAACATGTCTGATGAATCTTTTTCTTATATAAATCGCACTTTAAATTAAATAAATCAGAATCAAAAGTCTGCCAGACATTCTTATACTCTTCCAGAGACAGCTCAGACAATAAATCCAAGCCTTCCTTGTTGGTATCTCTTGTAAAAGTGATATGCGGCATGGCGCTCCCGGCATGAACTGCAAATTCTTTCTTTATATTATCGATTTCATCAATAAGATTATCACATGGCGTAATCTCTATCGAATACGAACAAGGTGAATTTTTAATCTTATCTGCATTCTTCCAAAAAACATCTGATAATTTTGTTCTTTTCAGCTCCGCATAATGAAAAGAAAGCTTAAAAAACATACGTTCCAGAAGCTCGTCCGGAAACTGCAATATGGCATCTATCCTAGGTGTGATCGTGCCGTTTGTGATAATAGAAAGATAATGTCCTTCATCCAACAGCTCATATGTTAATTCAACAATATCTTTAGATAATAACGTCTCTCCCAAAGCACAGGCATTAATATGACAGGGACCGCCTAATTTTGCCTGCGATAAAGCTTCTCTTATTTCTTTGGCTGTATATTCAGATGTTATACTTCCCGGCGTAAACTCATGTTTTCGCCAAACATAACAATACTCGCAATGAAAATTGCATTCGGTTGTACCATGTACCAGCAGCTCGATAAACTTATGTATCCTGCGGCGTTGAATTGACTGAGGCCACTGGCATTTTACCGGCTTCAATTCTATCTCCTGCAAGAAATCATAAACTCTCTGATGCGGAAGACCATATTCGTCACACTGTTCCTCTATCGCCTTAATACTGCTCTCACGCTCTGCCATGATCAGAACAAACGGAGATTCCAGTTCGCGCAAGCGCCTTGGCTCCATACATATCCGCTGGTCGCCTAAGATGTGCTGCCCCCATTTACCGCTGTCATTGTCACTGAATACGGCAATTTCGCATACCGCATCCAGCCGCTCAACCAACGAATAAAAATTTGCTCCTATGCCAAAAGCTGCTAATGTTCTCATATAGTCCCACCTGCGTTTGGATTGTTCATTCTTTCTGATAGCCTTTTCTCTCATTGAAATATATTAATAAAAACATAAAAATTGATTTATATCTATTACTTCTATGTCTCTTTCTCCTACTGCATTCTTTACATCATCATATATCAGACAAGCCGAGATAATAACAGCCTGTACCCTGTCTATAGCGCCTTCCGGAGAAACAACTATATATCCTTGCAATATACTTCCCTGTTTATCTTTGGATTTGTCAATTACTGCTTCTACTTCCAATTTGTGCTGTATACAAAACTCCAACAGCACTTTTCCATTGTTACCACAGCCCCATATTGCAATCCTTTTACCTGCTTTCTTTAATTTCTCATATAAATCTACTACTTTATCCTTTTTACTATATAAAAATGCTTTTAAAATACTTTCCTCATGAAACCAGCCGGATTCAAAGCTTTCAGCTGCAAATCGTTCCAATCCTGTTCGTATATATTGATCTGATATGCCATTATGATGTTTATCTAATGCACATAAATTATGAATGCCTTCCTCTTGTATGAAGTTATAGAAAGTTCTTGCACGTTCAATATTACGATCCTTCTCAAGTGCATATTTCAATGAAAAGAAAACTCTGTAATAGAAATATGGCGATAATTCTTTGAATTTATCTCTTTTCACCAGCTCCTGTCCCATCTGCATTAACGCCTTGTAAGCGCATCCGGAATCTCTGTCACATGAAATCCTCCCGGATTCAGAGTGTTCACGAACATAAACCATCACACGGTCATCCTCTAATACTATAGTTCCTGATGACAGCAATAATGCCATACAGACAAAGTACACGTCATTATTACAGCTTAAATCTTGAAATTCAAGATAATTTTCTCGTATAAAAGTTTTTCTGTATAGTTTATTCCATGGCGCTGATGTCCAATATGCAAACTCGCAAGGGGCGCAGTCAGACACTGTAAATGTATTTTTGCAATATCTAGCTTTATATTCTTGTCCATGAATGATACGCTGCTTATTATGAATCTGCTCCGTAGGCACATGCTTATAATCAAACATAACAATATCTGCTGCTTTATTTTCTAATGTATCGTATGCTTTCTCCAGCATCATCTCATCAAAAATATCATCCCCATCTAAAAAGGCAAGATATTCTCCGTTTGCCATGCCCATGCCTTTGTTTCTGGAATAGGCGGCTCCTAAACGCTTGGAATTGGATACAATCCTCAGTCTGCTGTCTTTTTGTAAGAATTTCTCTAAAATATCCAGTGTGCCATCTGTCGATCCATCGTTCACACAAATCAGCTCGTAATTTGTAAAAGTCTGCCTCAACACACTTTCCAAGCTTTCTTCCAGATACTTTTCTGAGTTATATAGCGGCATAATAATCGATATGTTGACATTGTCCATTATTTTCCCCTTGGCTCTCTGTTATCAATAGGGGCTGTTCATTATAACACCCCCTATTCATACAATCTCTATAAGTTGTTCTCTAATACTTCATCTATAACTTCTTCAAGCGAAATAATCGGATACTCCACTTTCTGCTCCAGCATGTCTTCGATTTCATCCATATAATGGATTGCAGTCACAACAATAGCATCCACTTCTTCTAACGTTTCTTCCGGCGTAACGATATCTACATCCGCATACATTGTGTCTGCTTGCTTATCAATAATATATTTCACTTCTACCTCAGAATCTTTTAATTCATCAAACAACCGCTCCCCTAACTCTTTCATTCCATATATGGCAATTGTTTTGTATCCATTCTCTACAAAAAACGATCGTATAGAATGACCTTTCTGCTCTATCTCCAGCCACTTCAGCAGTAATTCATAAAACTCACCCATCTTCCGCAGACGGTCTCTGGTAGCTGCATCCTTTTTCTTTTGCTTAAATCCTACTGCTGCCGCTCCTGTAGATGCTCCCAATAATAAGGATAATCCTGTAAGTGTTCCCTTTTTCATATTTCTTGTTCTCCTTTTTTATTAATATTATCCGGTTCGGACAACCGGCAGAATCCGTAATCTCTGTTTCAACCGATCAAAACATTTTTCCCTTCAAAAGCAAATCCGTATTTTCTAATTCGTTCTGCCGGAATCCCTCTTTGCTTCAAATCGGTTTCATACTGTTTTTCCTCTATCTGGGCAAGCGCCGCTTCTACAGTGTCTTCTAGGCTGTTGTCCCTTCTGGGATTATATACTTTGAACTCTATGATATATGCCTCCAGTCCCTCTTTCTTCGGTTCTAACATAATATCATATCGGCCAAATCCACTCTCCCGATTAGATGTAATATGGTATCTGCCTTCCAATTCTACGATCAGCCCTAATACAAACCCATGATAGAACCGTTCCGGCTCCGCTTTGCCGGATGCACGTTTCCCTGTATCAAAGTAACTGAATGTTGCACTGGTAACACGGTTCATATATTCGTTCATGGCTTCCACATCGCCCACTAGCAAGGCCTTCACAAAATCATTGTAATCAGAAATATTCGCGGCGAACCACCCCCGCACCATGTTCCGGAACATAAGGCTTACTTCGTGATTCGTTAACGTCAGTTCATATTTAGGTGCATCTGTCACGTCCTCTGTATCATATCTCTCATAGTTCAGCACCTTCAGATAACCGCTTGCCACAAGGAGACTCCATATCGCATATTCATTGTCGTCCAGCTGGCTATAGACAATCTGTTCATCAATCGGAATAAATAAATGCCCACCCTGCAACAGATACTCGAAGGATTCTTTCACTGCCTTATTCCCCTCGCGGAGCAGTTTCCCTACAAGGCTGTTGGAGCTGGTGTTCGCCCAGTATGTTGTGAGATTTCCTGTATCCAGATAATTTAATATAGACCAAGGATTATATACATCTTCCCATTCTCCAAATATGAAACCGTCATACCAGCGCTTTACCTCATTCTTCTTTTCAAAACCATATTCATCCATTGCATTAAAAACTTCGTTTTCCGTAAAACCAAAGGCACTCCCATATTCGTTTGACGTAGTTGTCACCACTTTCAGATTATTCAGATCTGAGAAAATTGATTCTTTACTGACTCTGGTTATCCCTGTCATTATCGCCCTTTCAAGCCATGGGTTTGTCTTAAATGCCGAATTAAAAAGACTTCTGGTAAAAGAAACTAGTTTCTCCCAGTATCCATGTACATATGCCTCCTGCATGGGCGTATCATATTCATCCAAAAGAATGATGACCTTCTTATGATAATAACGGCATAAATATTCCGATAACTGATGCAGCGCTAATGTTGCGTCAACATCACCCATATCAATGGACTTCCTGCGAAACGTGTCTTTTTCCTGTTCTGTCAGGCAATCCCCTTCCAGCAAAAAAGCGCACCTCGAATATTCACTTGCAATCAACTGGCATATTTTGGCACGCGCATCCTCATAATTTGGTTCTTTCACATTTGCAAAAGAAAGGCTGATGACAGGATATGTTCCCTGCAAGGTACGGAATTTTGCTTCCTTCCAGATGGCAAGGCGTTCAAATAAATCATTTCTCCCCACATACTTTAATGAAAAAAACTGTTCCACCATGCTCATCGTCAAGGTTTTCCCAAATCTTCGCGGGCGGGTAATCAGCGTTACCTCATCACCGCTCTCCCACCATTCCTTTATAAAAAAAGTTTTATCAATATAGAAGTAATTATTTTCAATTATCTTACTAAAATCCTGTATTCCGATTCCTATTGTTCTAGCCATATGAGCCCACCGCCTTTAATGCTATATATAAAAATAATACTTTAAATTCGTTGCAAAAACAATCCTTCCGTCTACGCCGTTTCAAACTTCCACTTTTCCCCAGCCTTGTCTATTTCACTTTGAAGCCACATCTCCAGACTCATCATACGGAATAATTCGTCTGCCCAATTTTTATCTCCATTTAAATGTTCTGTATAAATTTGTTCTATCGAATCACTATCCACTATGTTCCTCTCTCTAAATGCATCAATGTATTCTTTTATTTTCTCTCTAAACCGCTCATCTCCCACCCATTTGTCAAAAGGCGCCGGAAATCCCATTTTACTTCTTCGACGGAATATTTCTCTAGGCAGATACTTTTTACAGCTTTTCCGCATGATATACTTTGTCCATCTCCCACGTATTTTGTATTGATCCGGAAGTGTATAAGAAAACTCCACTAACCTGTAGTCCAGAAAAGGAAGTCTTACTTCCAAGGATCTTGCCATGCTATTACGGTCAACATCGTGCAGAATACGCGGCAGTATTTTATACCAAAATCGTAAGTAAAGATCTTTATCCAATTCACTGACTATAGACCCGTTTTTCTGTAAATTATTTTCTAAATCTATTGTATCAAATCCATCTTTGTATTTTATCTTCACATCAGATACTTTACGGAAACCTTTTCTTTCTCTCTCTTTCTTTAACTCCCTATACCCCCGTGCTCCTAATGTTTTTAATAACAAATCTTTATTCAATAAATACATTTTGTCCGGCCATTCATTTTGAACCGACAACACCAATTTAACGGCCTGTATCTTGGAACTAAAAGTGTTCTTCCGCAATAGTTCTTTGAGCTTTGCATTATAAAAAGTAAGATATCCGCCAAAGAGTTCATCCGCTCCCTGACCATCCAGAAGAACTTTGACCTGTTTATCCACCCCACGATACACGCAGTAACCACTATAAGGACTTGCGCTATGACAGGGTCCGTCATGATAATATATCAAGTCTTTGATGTCCTGCATGATATCTTCCGATTGTTCCGGATATATATAATGCGGTATCGCATCCGCATATTCATTCATGCAATCAATAAATTCTCTCTCATCACAATTCTTTTCATTATATATTGAAGAAAATGTGTGCATCTTCGTATGAAATTTTTTACAAGAAATACCTACTATCGTACTGGAATCCAGTCCTCCTGACAAACTTGCCCCTACTTCCACATCAGCACGCAATCTTATCCTGATAGAATCCTCTAGCAGTTCACGAAATTTTTTGTACGGATTTCCGTACTTCCATCTATTTTGAAATTCTGCGACGTTAATCTCCCAATATTTCTGATACTCCTTTGTTTTCGTATGCAGATCGTATATCATATTATGGCTTTTAGGGAAATTATGAATATTTCTATAAAAAGTATGTTCATCCAGATCTTCCTGAACCCCTCTCAGATATCTCGCAATCTGTGTAATATCTGCAAGCTTCTCTTGAGGTCTTATGGCTGTAATACATTTAATCTCCGATGCAAATATGATTTCCTCTTCCGATTCATAAATATATAATGGTTTCACCCCAAAACGATCCCTTGAAATAAAAACCTGTTTTCGCATAGTATCATATAGAACGATGCTCCACATACCATTAAAACATTGGCTGCACTCTTTTCCCCAATAGCGATACGCTTCTATAATCACTTCTGTATCCGTCTCAGTACAAAACTTTGCACCTTCTTTTTGCAATTCTTCTTTCAGCTCTATATAATTATATATTTCACCATTAAAAATCAGGACAAATCTCCTATCATAACTTATCATCGGCTGACTGCCACTGTCTGTCAAATCTACAATCGAGAGCCTTCGATGTCCGAGTCCGATATTATGATCTATATAGATTCCCTCCGAATCCGGTCCCCGATGCGCCATTATGTCATTCATTTTCCGGATTTCAGCTTCATCTACCCTGCCATTTTGTTTATTTATTATTCCTGCAATCCCACACATAACGTTCTCATTTACATCCTTTTACTTTCTTCTCAAACCAATATAGCAAAGTAATATATGTCTTAACCACGCTTACCAGCAAATCATGTGTCCGCGAAAACATAATCTCTTTATTCAGATCATAGGTCACAATCTCATCCTTACGTATCACCTTATAATATGCCTTGCAATACCGCAATTCTGAAATAACAGCGTAAACTTCCCAATAAGTATAAATATTATTAAGATCAGGAGACGGTACCCATATTTCATGAAATTTAATGTCCGGTATCCGGTTTTCTTCCATGATCGTTTTATAATCTATATATTTCCCCTTTGTACCTATACAGTGAATCCCCAACCCTAATCCATTATAAATACTCGTTTCATTCTCTGGCATAACAATATAAACATTATTATTTAACGTATCAATATTACCGAGCAGATGTTTTGTTCTCTCTTCATTTACCGTCTTAAAAATTAAAACATTCATCCTAATCCCCTTACAAATATATCACATGATTCTATTTTACCATCCACTCCTCATTTGCGTAAACAAAAATCTTTATCATACCATACGCACATCCATAGACCATCACTTTATATCCCATATTATTTTCTATATTGAAACACCGCTTTTTTATGATAGAATAATAGAGAATCATTTTGTCATTCAGGGGGATCAAATCATATGATAGAACTTAAAAATATTCAGGAATTTGAACAATGGCTGGTTGCACAAAATAAAATATATCTTTACGGTGCTGGTAAAATGTGTGACAAGTTGATAAAAAAAATACATCATATGGGCTTAAAGGACTCTGTTCAAAGTATTTTGGTTTCAGATATCAGCCATACTTTCAAAACATTATTCGGCGTAAATGCCGTAAAATTTAACGCAAATGAGATATCCCGAGAAATACCCATCTTACTTGCTGTTGCCGGTTTGCCCCAAAAAGAAATTATGGCTTTTCTTCAACAACAAAATATCAATCATTTTGTAATATTATCAGACGATTTTGAAAACAAGTTAAATGAAAATCTAAACCAGATAGAAGCCCCTGAATTAAAGGAAAAAATATATGATTATTCCAAAAATAATAGCGGACAGGCTCCAAAAGATATTTTGTTCTTATCCCCTCCATATTGGGATTTCCACTCACCTTTCAGTGCAGTACCCTGCCTTGTTGCCGAATTAAAGCAGCATGGTTATTCCGTGGCTCAATACGACATTGGTATTCATTGCATACACCATTTAATTCATGAAAAGTGGAAAGAATCCGCCGAGCAGTGCTTAACCGAATCTTTCTATAACAATACATTCAAAAATTACGAAAATAATGAATATTCTTCCTATGAGGAATACAGGGATGACATGTGGTTTTTCAAATCAGATGGATTTGATGTGGCTCTGGTTAAAACCAGATATTTTGAATTAAACGCTGTACA
Organism: uncultured Lachnospiraceae bacterium; assembly: GCA_947179245.1. GTDB lineage: Bacteria > Bacillota > Clostridia > Lachnospirales > Lachnospiraceae > UBA3282. The sequence goes on from CAMXBD010000003.1 coordinate 47,654, forward strand.
AAAAAGAGTTTTGGAAGCATTTTACTCCAAAATTTATCTTTTTGACATAACAGATATAGATTTTGACAGATGCAGCAATCTGGAATCAGAAATTAACCAATGGTATTCACGGAATATGCTTGAGACTTTATTTACCGAGGGACTCAAAGAAATATTCATCAACATCCCGAAAGTTATCGGTATTTCAATTACCAGTACCTGTCAGTTTATTCCCGGCTGTATTTTAGCGGAGTTAATCAAGCACTGCCGACCGGACGTCAAAATTATTTTGGGTGGAAGCTGTGCAGATTTATTTGCGAACAGTTCTTATGCCCCAAAAACAGATATCAAGAAATATTTTGATTATATTATTATCGGAGAAGGTGAAACTGCCCTTGTTAATCTTATGCGACATTTCGATAATATGGCTGCTTTGGATACCATTCCTAACTTAATGTTCATAGACTCCGACAATGAAATCCGTTATACAAAACAAATTGTTGAAGATGTCACCAGACTTCCCGCACCGGATTATGACGGCTTAAATCTGGATTTGTATCTGGCTCCAGAACTTACCCTGCCTTACCAGACCTCCAGAGGCTGCCATTACGGATATTGTGCTTTTTGTAATCATGATGAAAAATACAGGCATAACTATCGTTCCAAACAAATGGATACGGTTGTGAAAGACTTATTATCACTATCCGGGAAATACAACAACAAATGTTTCCAATTCGTAGACGAAGCGATCCGTCCCGATTGTTTTAAAGATATGATCGAAGAAATGGATAAACACAAGGAATTCAAAGAAATGAAATGGTTCTACTACTCCAGAGTCAGCCGTAAGTATGATGAAGAGTTATTAAGAAAAGCGCACGCCAACGGCTGTGAAATGGTCATGTTTGGAGTCGAAAGTTTCAACCAGAGACTGCTAAATTTTATAAAGAAAGGTATTACCGCAGATACATCAAAATATTGTCTGGAATTGTTTCACAAATGCGGTATAAAAACTTATGCATGGTTATTGTGTAACCTGCCCTCCGAAACACTTGAAGAAGCCAAAGAAGATTTAGAAGAGGTAAAGCGAATGCATAAATATATCGATGCATTCTCAGTCGGTGTATTTCGTTTAGAACGTAATACAGATATGTACATCAGCCCGGAAAAATATAACATAATAAGCATTAACCCAGATGATCCGCGGAAATTTCAATCCCATAAAGATAATGTACCGATTGATAAAAACAGCATTTTGAATTTTGCCGCGCAAGAGTACTCACGCTATCAAAAGGAATGCCATGCCTTGGGAAACAGATATACGATTTTTTTTGAATGAAAATGATAGAACATATAAGCATAAAAGAATGGCAAATTATCCAAATAATATATACAAATGTAACGGGAGACTGTTAAAATGAAAATAAGCACAATTATTCCGGTATATAATGCAGAAAAATACATAGCGCGCTGTCTGGATAGCATTTTGAACCAAGGTATTGAATCCCATGAAATTATCTGCGTGGATGACGGTTCCACCGACCATTCTTTAGAAATCCTAAGGAACTATGAAAAAGCACATGAAAACATCCATGTATTAACACAAAAAAACAGCTATGCCGGGGCTGCGCGAAATAACGGACTGGCGATTGCCATGGGGGAATATGTCCACTTTATGGATGCGGATGACTATGTCCTGCCCGGCGCATATGCCAAAGTCTATGAAACTGCCAAAGTATTATCGGCAGACTACGTTAAAACAAGAAGCAAGACCTTCGATATGCAGTCGGGCAATTTAATCGATAATAATTATTTCTCCATGTCCGGATTCCCTGACAACATTTATGGAAAAGTCTGCTCCTTGAGTGATTGTCAGGATGTCCTCCTCAAAACAGCAAGAGCCCCATGGACAAGTTTTGTAAAAAGAAGTTATCTGATGGAGCATAATATCAGATTTAACTCCCTTAAATGCGTAAATGACCGTTCTTTTTATATGGATGTCATCATGCACACAAATAGAATCGTCATCTGTGATTGTTATATGGTATGCTATCAAATCAATAACAAAAAATCGTTAATGGGAATTAGAAATGACAATTTTATATGTCTTATAGAGTCATATCAAATTATAAAAGATATGGTCGCAGATATGCCATGCGATCTAAAAAAGAAAGTACTCGGATATGAATTCAAAAGCTTAGCGGGACCATATGCAAAATTAAACACAACGCAGCAAAAAGAAATTGAAGATGTATTGAAACCTTTTCTGGAAAATATCGTTTGGAGTGAGTTGGACGGAAATGTCCTTGCTGCTTCTGTTTCAAAACCTATATATGAACTTATGAATATAGAATTTCCAGATAATTATCAGATAAACAGCCTCTCCACATTGACAGATCTCTATACAAATTCGCGCGAAATAATTCTGTACGGCGCCGGAACAGTGTGCCTTGCGCTGATACAGTACCTTGCGAAATACAACTATAATCTGAACAGAATACAGTGTATCGCAGTGTCTGATAAGGCAAATAATCCCGATTGTATCATGGGGATTCCAGTACGTTCCGTGGAAGAATGCAATATAAGCTCCACCACTGAGATTATCATCGCTACTTTTGAGAATGTGCAGCTTGCGATTTATCACGGATTATCATTGGGCACTTCCTGTAATATACGTGGAATTACTGATTACTTATATACATTACTTCAACAGGAAATCTAAAATTCCTTTAAAATATCAGTTGAATGCTCAATGACATATTGATAATACCGGACCAGCTTTTTAACCATAATCTCTGGCGCCAGTTTATCGATCCGCCTCCTTGCCTTTCTTCCCATTTCTGTTTTCTGCGCTTCATTCATGGCTGCCGCTTCATTCATTTTATCCAGCAGGCTCTCCGAGTCACCCGGAATACATAATAAGCCATTTTCGCCATCATCAATTAGCTGCTCATAACTAGCACCGTCGGTTCCAATTACAACCCTTTCAAAATACATCGCTTCCATACATGTATTAGAAAAATTTTCGATGAAAGACGGGCAAATAACAAAATCTGCCTGCATAACAATCGGATATAATGAATTATGCGGAAGGGCTTTCACATAAATGAATCGATCTCGATATTTTCCAGCCCCGTTTCTCAAAGATCGTACTAAGTTTTCTTTACATCCGCCCTGCTCAATACCGCAGCATACAAAGTAATACTCCCGATTCAGTTCTAAAAACCGCTCTAATATATTTGCGATTACTAAAACGCCTTTTGTAATCGTTAATCGACCAAAGAAAAGAAAATATTTTTTTCCTTCTAATCTATTATGATATACGCTGGCGTCATATTCACTGCATTCATTCCAAAACGGCGTTTCGATAACCTGAACTCGTCTGTGAGTATCCTTTGCAAATGCATTTGCATTAACTTTGCTTGGTGCAAACACTGCTGTACACCTTTTAGCTGCCAAGCGTTGCAGGAATGCCCGTGTATTTGCTATCGTTTTATTTGGATAGTCTCTATAGTACAATTTATCATAACTGGATAATCTCATAGTGGCTGGAATCTTCCCATAATATAAAATTGACCAGCTCCGTATGGAAGAAAATTGAATAATATCCACTTTTCTTATACTGATAAGTTCTGAAATTTTTCTATTAACAATAATTATAAAACTGTAGTGTTTTGGAATTTCTGAAAG
>CAMXBD010000004.1 GCA_947179245.1 uncultured Lachnospiraceae bacterium
ATCGGCTTTAAGACACACGCAGTTAAAAATACTATGATCATCGGCGGCGGCAAATCCGCTTATTACCTTGCTTCCCAACTTCTTCACATGGGAATTTCCGTCAAGATTATTGAGAGTGATGTCAAACGCTGCGAAGAGTTGAGTATCCTGCTGCCCAAAGCGATCATCATCAACGGTGACGGAACCAATGAAGGACTTCTCAAAGAAGAAGGGATTGAATACGCGGAATCTTTCGTCCCGCTGACAGGTATCGATGAAGAGAATATTATGCTCACTCTTCACGCCAAAATGGTCTCTCAGGCAAAAGTAATCACGAAGATCAACCGTATCACCTTTGACGACGTGGTAAGCAATCTGGATCTCGGCAGTGTTATTTACCCGAAATTCATTACTTCCGAGGCGATTATCGCCTACGTTCGTGCGAAAAAAGATTCCATGAACAGCAATATAGAGACACTTTACCATATGTTTGACTCCCGCGTAGAGGCAATCGAGTTTCGTGTGGAAAACGAATCCAAAGTCACCAATATCCCGCTGGCAGAGCTTTCCTTAAAAAAAGGACTGTTAATCTCTTTTATCAATCGGAACGGCTCTATCATCATTCCGAGTGGACAGGATTCCATCAAGGTCGGCGATACGGTCATGATCGTTACCACTCACACAGGTTTTAACTCCATTCAGGACATTTTAAACTAACAGAGGAATTAAGAGAGATGAACAGTTCAATCATTCGTTATATTCTGGGATCTATTTTAAAGACAGAAGCTGCCCTGCTTCTGCTTCCCTGTATCGTTGCACTCATTTACACGGAACGGGAAGGCTTATGGTATCTGCCGGTAGCAGCAGCCTGCTTTATGTTAGGTTTTCTAATGACAAGAAGGAAACCCAAGGATAATGTGTTCTATCTGAAAGAGGGCTGTATCGCCACGGCGCTAAGCTGGATATTCCTAAGCTTTTTTGGCTGCCTGCCTTTTTGTCTGACAGGTGAGATCCCTTCTTTTACAGATGCTATGTTTGAAACAATCTCCGGATTTACGACCACCGGTGCCAGCATCTTAAGCGATGTGGAGGCGCTCTCACACTGCTCATTGTTCTGGCGCAGCTTTACACACTGGATTGGCGGCATGGGCGTCTTAGTCTTCCTGCTTGCCATTGTTCCCTTGAGCGGCGGCTCCAACATCAATCTGATGCGTGCGGAAAGCCCCGGTCCTTCTGTTGGCAAGCTTGTCCCGAAAGTAAAATATACGGCAAGAATCCTCTACTTGATTTACCTTGGCATGACTGTCATAGAGATTATTTTACTTTTAATCGGCAAAATGCCTCTGTTTGATGCCCTATGTACAGGCTTCGGAACTGCCGGAACCGGAGGATTCGGCATCAAAAATGACAGTTTCGCCAGCTACTCTCCTTACTTACAATGGGTCGTTACCATATTTATGATTTTGTTCGGCGTCAATTTTAACGCCTATTACCTTGTCCTGTTTGGTAAGATTAAGAAGGCATTACAAATGGAAGAGGTTCGTTATTATTTACTGACGATCATTGCTGCCGTGGGGATTATTTTCCTGAGTATCCTTGGAACCTGTACCAGCGCTTTCGATGCTCTGACACAGTCGGCATTTCAGGTTGCTTCCATTATCACCACCACCGGTTTTTCGACCACAGACTTTAACACATGGACAGGTACCTGCAAAGTTATTCTCGTCCTTTTAATGTTCGTGGGTGCATGCGCCGGCAGTACCGGAGGCGGTATTAAAGTATCGCGGTTCGTAATACTTTTTAAAACAGTAAAAAAGGAATTTACTTCCTTTATCCATCCTAAAAGCATCAAGAAAATTCAAATGGATGATAAGCCCGTAGACCATGAGACTATGCGGACAGTCAATGTGTACATCATTACTTTCATGGTAGTTTTCGTCCTGTCCGTATTTCTTGTATCATTTGATGATACGGATCTTGTGACAGGTTTCACAGCAGTTGCCGCTACTATCAACAATATTGGTCCCGGTCTGGAGATGGTTGGTCCGGCGGCGAATTTCGGCTTCTTCTCCAACTTCGCCAAGTATGTTCTGATGTTTGACATGCTCGCCGGAAGACTGGAACTGTTCCCGCTGCTGCTTTTGTTCCATCCTAGTATCTGGAAGGATTTGTTTGCTTATAAAAAGAGCGTGCGTAAAAGGAAATAGAAAGTATTGTGGCTATCGTCCAGCCGATAGGCCATGCACACCATATGCCTACCGCGCTCCCTGTCCATCCCGACAGGACAAAGGCCAGAACCACCCGCAGGATCAGGTCGGTGAAAGTGGCCGCCATAAACTGACGCATAGCGCTGATTCCCCGGAGTATCCCGTCTGCAACTAATTTGGATGAGATGACAAAGTAGAAGGGCGATAATATCCACAAAAACTGCTTTCCGGTCATGAGCGCCGCGGCAGAACCTTTTTCCATAAACAGAAGGAGCAGATACCTTCCAAAGAATATATAAAGGATACAGAACGGAATGCACAGGCACCATACCATTTTCACTCCTGCCCGGAATCCCTCTTTGATCCGCCCGTGTTTGTGAGCGCCAAGATTCTGTGCTGAGAAATTAGAGATTCCGTTTCCGATCGTAGTAAATGACGTGATAACCAGATTATTCAATTTCACTGCGGCAGAGTAACCTGCCATGACAGATGCTCCAAAGCCATTGATCACACTCTGAATCAGAATATTTCCTACCGAAATAAAGCTCTGCTGTAAGATACTTGGTATTGCGATCACCATAATCTTTTTCAAAAGTTCCCGATCAAACAGTGACGGTTTCCCCTGAATCTGAATTTTCTTAAGTCTCATCCATACAGTAAGAACAGCCAGTATACAACTGATTCCCTGACACAAGAAGGTTGCCCACGCGACACCAGCCACCCCCATATCAAACGCTTTTACAAACAAAATATCCACGGCAATATTTGATGTGGAAGATACCGCCAGAAAATAAAACGGCGTTTTGGAATCACCTAGCGCAGAGAAAATTCCAGTTGCGATATTGTAAAAGAATACAAATGGAAGACCCCATACATAAATATCCAGATACAGCTTCGAGTCTGCGAATACTTCCTGCGGTGTTCGGATCAGCCGAAGCAGAGGACTGCACCCCAGAATACCGGCAAACATCAGCATGCCACAGAGAAAAGCACTGAAAATACATGCTGTCGATACCGCAGTTTTCAGTCTGCTATAATCCTTTGCCCCGAAAAGCTGTGAAACAATCACAGAGCACCCCATATTGCATCCAAAAGCAAAAGCGATAAAGATCAATGTGACCTCATAGCTGTTTCCGACAGCCGCCAGCGCATTTTCCCCGATGAATTTACCAGCCACCAGACTGTCCGCTATATTGTATAGTTGCTGGAAAATAATGCTGCCAAACAGAGGAAGACAGAATTTCCACAATACTGTCTCCGGCTTTCCAACCGTCAAATCTTTGTTCATATAATCATATCCTTTCCCGAATTTAATTTACTTCTTTCCGAAGTTGTATTATAATACGTCTTAACTGATATGAAAAATATATATAATATATTGGAGATATATAAAAAATATATGGATATCGATTTTGAATATTATAAAATCTTCTATTTTGTAGCAAAATACGGGAATATAACGAAAGCCGCCACAGCGTTAGGAAGTAACCAGCCGAATGTGACACGTACTATGAAACTGTTAGAATCACAGTTAAATTGCAGATTATTTATCCGCGAGGCAAGAGGGATCAGTTTAACAGAAGAGGGGGAACTTCTCTATTCCCATGTGGAAATTGCGTGCCGGCATTTGTTGAATGCACAGGAAGAAATATTCAGACAGGACTCACAAAGAGGCGGCAGTGTGGAGATTGGCGCAACAGATACGGCACTGCATCTGTTCCTGCTAAATGCACTGCATGATTTCAAACAGGAATATCCTGCAATCAGAATTAAGATCCATAATCACACTACGCTTGAGACGGTAAAACATCTGACGAACGGCAAACTGGACTTTGCGGTGATCACAACCCCTTTTGAAACGCCTAAGACATTTTCCTCTATCAAGGCACTGGACTTTGCAGAAATACTGGTAGGCGGATCGCAGTATGCAAATTTATGTGACACAGCCTTAGACCTGAAAGATATCAAACAATATCCATGGATTGGTTTAAGCCGTGGGAGCGCCACCTACGAGCTGTACAGAAACTTTTTTATCGAACACAAAATAGACCTTGAACCCGATATGGAAGTTACGACTGCCGACCTCATGCTGCCGCTGATCGAGAACAATTTGGGCATCGGCTTTGTACCGGAAACACTGGCTTTGCCTTTATTGAAAGAAAAGAAGCTTGTGCAGATTCATCTCACCTGTGAGATTCCGAAACGTTCCATACAGATTGTCTCGGATAAAGAACGCGGGAAGGGGCTGGCGGCGGATACGTTTTACAAGTATCTCAAGAACCGCCCCGTAACGCTCTCCGCATTAAGCGCAATCTGATCCGGCGTTCCAGCGGCAATAATCTTCCCGGACAGATGAATTCTGGCTAGAAAATATCGATATAACATCGCATAGCATATTACAATATCGTATATAACCTGTCAGATTGTATTGCCCTTTCCAACGGTTTCTGTTAAATGTATCTATGGGTGCTGCCAGAAAACGGTAGGCGGTCAGGCCTTCATACCAGAGGGACTGAACCCTCTGATTACATAGAAATCCCTGCAAGGGGAAATCTGGGAAAGGAGGGCTTACTTTATGAGTGATTTTGAAATGCTCTCCATCGTGCCAGAAATTCTTGGAATCATAGTCACGATTTTGATTGCATATATCGGACACACAAAAAAGTAACCGCCCCTCGCCAAGGATTACGGTTACTTTTTAAGTATCTAATCTAGGGCTGACCGTCTATCGGCAGTACCCTTTTGTCTTTTTATTGTAACAAACTCTCTTGTGGATGTCAAATTCAACCACTTTATAAACTTTTTTGAAGTAGTTCACTAATAGACTTCCTCGGCATAACCCACTCACATCACCGCCTCATTCCGCAACGCTTCAACCAGACTATCCCGCAATATCCTCCTGCCGCCTATTCCATAAGCAAGCGCAACCGCCCCAAATATCGCCATGATAAAAACCATAATCGGCGCGTAAGGCGCCTGTGCCCAGAACTCCACAGGATTCAGATAACTCGCCTTAATCATGAACGATACCACTAACACCGTAACCGGCAGTGTAATCAAAACAGGGCGTCCCGCAATCACCAGCATCTCGATGCGAAACATTTTCTTTAACCCATCCGGCGTCATACCCACGGAAAGATATCTTGCACATTCACGCCGTCTCTGTCTGATAAATCCCAACGTATAGGAAAAGACATTAGCAATTCCTATGATGGCAAGCAAGGCGCAGAATACGCCGATAACAATCTGATACCCCAAAATAAGCTGGTCATTTGTTATTTTTTCCTGCACGCGGTTCTCTATCTCCACAGCATACTTCAAGCCGATTATCCGTGTCAGAGTTTCTTCGATTCTATTTAATTGTAACAATGTCTCTCCGGTCTGATTCAGTGATGTAATCTGTCTTTCCTGTTCATCCGATTCATCTCCTTGCATACAAGAAGTATTTCTGTCTGTCAGAACACGAATATATACATCGGACTCGATGGCTGTGTCCTGCCCAATCTTTCCCGCTATGTTTTTCCACAAAGATAACGGTATCACATGCACCAACGTGTAATCGTCGTATTCCTCTCGTAAAACAGGCTCCTGCTCCGTGTAGCCGAGAACCGGAATCTCAATATCCTGCAATATCGTACTGTCACGATTTTCCTTTACATAGGGAACATACTCCGGGTAACGGAAGTTACTGTTAATGCTGTCCCATACGCGGTTGATTATAACCGCTCCGTCCAATCGGGGAACCAAACCAATCTGCTCACAATATTCCCGAAAACCATTATCATCCATTATAACAACAGGTGCCTGAATAAGATAGCTTTCCTCCGCCAAGGAATCACCGTCTGCCCTTTGGGCTGTTACTGTCACACGCTCTCCTGCGACTGCTTCCGGTCCTCCCAAAGCATACAGTTCATCACTGATTTCCGATTCAGGAACACGCGCTGCCGCCAGTGCCTTTTGATATACCACACTGCTCGATGCTCCCTGTTCCTTCGCCGCATCCTGTACAACTTCTATTAAGTCAAAATCCTCTATCCTTACATCATGTACCGCCGCCATTACATCCCATACATTCTGATATCTGGCAAAATAAGTATAGTCTGTGCTAATGTTGGAAAGCTTGAAAAAGCACATCATAATTGTAAACCCGAAAAAAGAAAGAGTCAGGGATAATGTGGAAGTCCTGAGCGCCTTTTTCTGCGCCTTCAGTGCATTTCCCGCCAGCTCCCCTTCTATACCAAACAGCATGGACAAAACCGGAGAATACTTCTTTCGTTTAAGCTGCATCTCTCCTGCTCCGCGGATGGCTTCCAAAGGCGTCAGCTTCGCCAGTTTTCTCGCCGGAATCCACGCTGAGATCAATACAGTCAGTGCAGAGACTATGACCGTCACAAGGAAAATAAGCGGATGATACCGGAACGCCACATCATGCCTTCCCGTCATCTGCGCCGCCAGCATATTCATCATTCTTAGCAGACCACAGCTGATTCCTATTCCCACCAGACCGCCGCCTGCAATAGGCAAAGCACACAGCACTGCCGCTTCCTGTATCAGACAAGTGCGTATCTGCTGTGGTGTAGCTCCTATGCTTGCGAGGATTCCCAGCTGACGGACTCTCGCATTCATAGACACCGCAAAAGAATTGTGTATGACAAGAATCAGCGAAAAGCAGACAATCAGCGTGATTGCCACATAGAACGGGAAATTCATTCTCGGCTTGTCGTCACCCGGAATACGGATAAAATACATTGAAAGCAGCTGATAGTTATATGAAACCTGATCTTTTTCCAACCCGAGTTTTTCTGACATTAATGTCATATCTTGATAAATTCTGCTTGGTTCGTTGAAATACAAATCAAGTGCGCTTTCATTAATGACAACCTTCTCCACATTGGCAAAACTACGGATCAGATTCATATCATCCTCACTGAGTTCTCCTACGATGCGTCCCTGCCAGTCTCCCTCTTCCAAGATAACCGATTCCACATCATATACCCACATATTATAGAAAAAACTGCACAACAAAGATAACAGCATTGACGCAATTAGAGCCGCCGACATAATAGATATGCTTGACGCACGGTTTTTACGGGCGAAACTGATCGAATATTCTTTCCACATACGCATCCTCCCATTCTTGCTTAACCTGCGAGTTTGGGCGTAAGCACAAATCTCGCGATTGAAAAATCCTTGATTTTTCAATCTAATCACCCCGCTTCCTGTCGGCGATGATGCGTCCGTCTTCTATCGTCACAATGCGGTCCGCCTCCAGCGCAACCCTCTCATCGTGGGTAATCAAAAGAATCGTCTGATTCAGATTGCGGTTGGACAGCTTCAACATATCAACGATTTCTTCCCCATTCCTGCGATCCAGATTGCCGGTGGGTTCGTCTGCCAGCAAAAGCGCCGGACGATAAATCAAAGAACGTGCAATCGCCGCACGCTGCTGCTGCCCGCCCGACAGTTGATTTGGTAAGAAATCAAGTTTATCCGCTATCCCAAGCGATGTCACCACCTGCTCAAAATATTCCTGATTCACTTTTTTCTTATCTAATAAAAGCGGCATCAAAATATTCTTACGAACAGTCAGCGTCGGAATCAGATTGTAGAATTGATACACCAGACCCACTTTTCTCCGACGGAAAATTGCAGACTGCGTCCGGTTCATAGTAGAGATATCTATGCCCTCCACCATGACGTTACCCTCCGTCGGAGTATCCACTCCGCCCAGAATATGAAGCAGTGTGGATTTACCTGAGCCAGATGCTCCGATAATCGCAACAAACTCTCCCTTTTCCACTGACAGATTGATTCCATTAAGCGCTGCGACCTGATTGTTCCCAGAGCCATATACTTTTCTAATGTTGTCACATTTTAAGATTTCCATAGTATTCTCCATTCTGCTTTTATATGCTCCCTCTTAAATTATGATAACAACAGAAAGTGACAACTCAGTGACTATAGATTCTGATTTCAAAGCACGCTCCTCCTTGCGGCAGATTGCGCGCTGTTATGATTCCATTTTGCAGTTCCAGAATAGAGCGTGCCAGAGATAAACCAATCCCGACACCCGTGTCATTTCTATCTATCTCTTTGCCTGCGGCTTCTTTTTGCTTATTCCCACGGTAAAACCGTTCAAACAAATGGGGAAGATCTTCCGCCGCAAATCCTGCTCCCTCATCCCATATCCGAATCTCAGTGTAGAGAAGATTAGAAGAATAATCACAGTGTATCATACCGCCTTGGGGCGAATGTTCCATGCAGTTCTTCATCAGATTCATAAGAGCCTCCATGGTCCATTCCATGTCACCTTGGAATGTGACACAGCCCTTTTCAGGAATCGAGACATTGACTCTTTTCTGCGAAAGGATATCACTGAGATTATCCACCGCAAGATTTAAGACTGTGTAAATATCTACTTCCTCACTCTCTAACTTCAAAACTCCCGCGTCTATCTTCGATAATGTCAAAAGCGCATCTTCCAAATAACGCAGACGCTCTAACTGCTTTTTCACCTGACTGACGTAGTTTTCATTTCCCACAACCATCTGCAAAGATAAGTGCGCCGCTGTGATTGGCGTCTTAAGCTGATGCGCTATATTCGCCAGATTCTCCGCGTAATTTATCTTTGCCGCAACCGCCTGCTCTCTCGTACGGTACAATTCCGTGACCGTCTTATACATCTCATCCTGAAGATGAGAAAACTCGTCCTCTTTTGTCATAAGAATCGTACCCTCGCCACCCGTATTGATACATTCAAGATAATCGGTCAGTTCAGCGATCCGAGACCGTTTCTGTCTGTCGGGATACCACCATATAAAAAGAAATCCGCAAATCAGCACTGACATCACAGCTACCGAAATCATGACCAGTCCCGTCGGCACACTGTTTCCGAAGTCTTCACTCCGATAGCCATACTGTTCCAGAAATCTCCCATCCAAAGTTCCATATTTTTCAGAAAATTTCAATGAATCCAAAATCATCTGCTCCATCTCAGGATCATTCTCAACCATAGTTTCACAGAATACCGACAAAAAATCGAACCAGTTCGATTCAAAGGCGCTCCTGCGGTATTCCCGCATATAGAGCGCCATTGTTCCGAGTAAAATGATCAGGCATACAGACACGGCAAACGCCATGATCGTCCTGTTTTTCTTTGTTTCCGTCATAGGGTGTCCTCCATTCGATAGCCAAAACTGCGTATCGTCTTGATGCACATCGGATTCTGTAATTTCTCCCTGAGCCTCTTCATCGTGACCGTCAATGTATTATCATTCACATAGCTTCCATTCACATCCCAGACCTGTTCCAGCAGTTTCTCACGCATAAGCGTTTTCCCTTTATTCTCCATAAGGAGTAAAAGTAGTTGGTATTCTGGCTGACTTAAAGCCACTTCGTCTTTTCCGCAGAATACCGCTATCTTTTCCGTATCTATCAAAATGTCGTCACAACGAAGCCTCGTTTCCTTAACCTGATTTACCCGCCTAAGCAGAGCCAGAATACGGGAACGCAGTACCTCCAGTTCAAAAGGTTTCACGACATAATCATCTGCCCCGTCCTCAAACCCTGCAACAATATCTTTCGCATCATCCCTGACCGTCAGAATTATAATCGGAAGCTGTTTCCACTCAGAGCGAATCCATCGGCAGAACCTGTCCCCCTGCCCGTCCGGCATGTTCCAATCAAGCAGAAGGATCTGCGGCAGCATTGCCTTGACCGCCGCACGTGCATCGGCAATCGTGGTGTAGATTGTGACATGGAAATTGTGCTGTTCTAAATATTCTTTGATGGAGTGGGCGATGGATAGGTCGTCTTCGACGTAGTAGATTGTGGTCATTTTAATTGTTGTCCCTTTCTCAGAAATAATATTAACTAGAATCTATTTGACACATTCTACTCAATTTTATACAATAATATCAGAGACGGAGCAATCCGCCATCGAAAATATTGTTCGCACATCGTCTGCGACTAATAAATGTACGGCTTGAAAATTCCAGCCTTATCGCTTAGGTGATAAGGCTATTTTTACGGAGATGACATTATGGATTACCAAGAAGGATATGAAAAAACATCCTTACTTTGGCTGGTTCCCCTCAGTAGTCGTGTCGAAAAATTTCAACCAATTTATAATAAACAGATAGAAAAATATCTTGACCATATACATACCCGTAATAACAACCCTGTACCTGTTAAATACTCCATACAGACTGAAATAGGCACGAAGATGAAACGAATACTACAGCTTCACGCACGTGGAAAAAAGATTGTTTTCCCTAATATTTCAAAACTTCAACACCTGATGTTAGAAGAAGCCACATCTACTGATTGTGCTGTGTAAGGCTCTCATATTCCTTTTTCAGACTGTCCGTAGCCGCAACCATTTCCAACCAGTCTTTCATATACATTGGTTCTTGATTCATATACATACCAAACCATAATACCAATAAATTTGATATCACATTAATATTTTCTACCATGATTCGGGTGTTAAAAGATGCTTAAATAAATTGAAATCGGCAAATTGCACAAAATGTTCACGAAGATGTCCTGCGCAGTCTATAAAAGCACTTTTGACACCCGAATCATATCATTCACAAAAACAGCTTCAACACGATTTCTTCATCATTCATTGTTCATTGGATGCAATATAACATGTCTGTTTAGACGATACATATAATCTATCCAATATGTATTTTATTTTTGATGCGCAGGCTCGCCTCGATATGCATAATCCAATGCCTTGAAAAAGGCATCTGTATCAGCCCTTTAACATCTTTGCCGCACCAATAGTCTATCAGCCAGCAAGCTTTTTCATCCTGACTCACGACATTTAGTGATTGCAAACGCTCCTTATCCGCATCTGTCATTTTACGTTTTAAATCAACAAAAGATAGATGTTCTAACATATTATTTGTACTGTCCGCAACAGATGAAATATACCGATATAATTCATCTAAGTTTAAAGCCGCAGAAAAATCTGAAATCTGCTCTTTCACAAGTTCATTTCCGGTCGTAATGATCGGAGCACCTATGCATGTCCGGTAGTCTCCTGAGAAGAAAATCTGTTCGTCTTTGCCAATCAATGTATGTGCAACAATATCTTCAATGCGAAAAATATGCCATATAGAATATGCAATCGTCTTGCTATGATAGCCATTCGCATTAATAAAGGGAATGGCAATAAATTCTTCCCGGCTTAATTCTGTTTTGAACTCAAGTATCTCATTCATCAACTGCTTTCGCAGTTCCAGAAGCGTTTCAATTCCCTCACAAAATGTCGCTTCCTTTTTGATTTTCTCCTGTACTGTTTTGTTAAGCGCTGACCATTCTTTATTCATTTTCTGACATATTTTCTCCTCATAATTAATGTGAAACCGAGAAATAATTAATCAAAATCTCCTTGATGTGATTATACCTTCTTGCATATGAGTTTTCTACCCGGATCAACTGCAAATCATGTTCTTTACAGATAGCATTTTTCTTCTTATCCCTGTTAATTACCACTTCACTCTCAAAATGTTCTTTACCGTCGAGTTCGATCGCTAAGATTGGAATTTCCTGCTTTCCATGCTTTTCATACACTACAAAATCAAAGCGTCCGTTGTAGAATAAGTCGTTGTAACTCTCATTATTCCGGAATACATGGGCAATTGCCACCTCTTTATGTATCGTGTACCGGCTCTGCGTCAGCCATATATTTTCCAGCGCGTGAGTCAAATTCTGTAAAAACGCTTCCTCTGTAACACTGCTAAACGGTTTCACACCTAAAGCTCTGGATGATACTTGTTTTGGCGTGACTTTAGTTGTTCCGTTGGAGCGCACATACTGCGCAAGTTCGTATAAATCATCGTCTCCTTCTTTCTGATGAAGACGTTCCAGATTCTTTTTACTGGACAACATAATTAATTTATCTTTTGCTCTGGATGTTGCAACATTGATTAATTCTTTGTTATTCTTAAGCCACTCATATGTACCTGCCTGCGTTTCATCAGTAATTGCTGTGGAAAACAAAATAATGTCTTTTTCATCTCCCTGAAAAGCATGAACTGTCCCACAGGTCACATTCGTCACCTTAGCACGAGCCAATTCCTCCTCTATTAACTTCTTTTGATTTACAAAAGGCGTAATGACTCCGATATTTTTATCCCGGTTTTGCGCCGCGTATTTTGCAATCTCATAAGCCTCTGTCGGAGCTGTATTCTTATAATCTGAAAATGCTTCCTGCATATCTATATATAAAAGTGGCTGTACCTCACTACTTTCTGACAGAATACTCAGACGCGAATTATAGTATTTCTGATTATTAAATCCTATAATGCTCTTATGACAGCGGTAATGATTATGCAGCAGCGTCTCATCACTGACTGCATCGCAAGCAAGATAAGTCTTATAAATGGAATTCTTACGGTAGTCATATTCATCAGATATTGTATAACGCTTCTTTAATTTTTCATTAGTTATCTCATCTAATAATATAACCGGATTAAGCTGCTGGGGATCTCCTACCAGCATAAGACTCTCTCCCCGCACAATCGGCACCAAAGATACTGCAACATTACATTGACTTGCTTCATCCATAATCACCATGTCAAACATCGGTTCTGGCTCTCCAAGACGATGCGCTGAAATGCAAGTTGTAACAATAATCGGAAAAATTTTCTGCAGTTTTATAATATTATCTTTCTCTCCCAAATATTTCGTGAAAGCCTCAAGCTGTTTTCCTTCCTCTTCCATCTCTAAAATTTTTTTAAGTTCCGAGTTTCTGGGCGCTCCAATCTTTTTAATGTATCCAGCAGAAGTATAATAAAGATATTCTTTCAGCCTCTCTACATCCTTGTCAAGAAGCGATATTGCCTCCTCTTCCGACACCTCTCCTGTCGTTTCAATTTTTCTATTAATCTGTTCCCGCTGCCTGTTTCTCAAATCTTCTTCAAAAGACATCATTTGAAATGAAGTTCCCTTTTTCTCTTCATAATCAAGTACTCTGTCAATCGTCTCCTTGCGCTCTTTCAAATCTAACAAATCTTCATATCGTTTCAGCAACTCCGACAAACGTTTAGCGCGCTTCTTTCGATCATCTTTGTTTCGGTCCAAAGTATTCTCAAACACTTTTATATTCTGCACACTCTCATACAACCTCTTGATTGTAGAAAGTGCTTCTTTGACTTTCTCATTATTCCCCAGACGCAGGATTGGAAACGGAATCGTTTTCCCTCGGAATTTTATCGTACTCAATTTCTCATAAACCCCATTGATCGGATGATTATTATAAGATGCAAATAAGACGGTACGTTCATTAAAAAATGCTGTCACAATCGTATTGATAATCGTATTTGTCTTTCCTGTTCCGGGCGGACCCTGTATATATGCTACCGGATACTTCATAGCATTGTCAATTGCAAGCAACTGATCCATATTAATTCGACGGTTAATTAAAGCAATCGGATAAGCTGCCGTTCTCCTCGGTCGCTCCAGCAAATCACCAAAGAAAGCTCTAATCGGTACAGAAACTTCTCCGTTCTGATACATCTTCATAATTGCCTGATATTCTTTGTGCAAGTCCAGCGCAATATCTGTCTCCAAGCCAATAATATACGGCATATCATCCACATTGTTTCCGTTCCTCTGCATACGTCTCATAATGCAGTCTTTAATTTTCTCTTGATTTGCTTCGAAATCAGCGAGCAATTCATATTCATCCCCATCCAAGAATCTACGAATACTTTGCTTTGTTCCATCTATGGTGAATTCCGTACAAATCGTAATCTCGTCCTCAGCCTTTAATGCACGATGTTTCACATCCAGATTCAACTTGCGATAAGCTAACACATACAATCCTTTAGTCATATGAACACTTAAAACATTCATCGCCAGCTGTTTGATTTTCAAACCTCCATCCGCACGGTTATTATATTCTGTCTGATATTGGAAATTTTTCACGATTTCGGAAAACTGTTCTGAACTCAACTGATATAATTCTCCCCTGATATGATCGTGATCCAAGTACTGAACTAAGCTAAAATCTGACTTGTATGGAGTTGCATCAAGACGGTTGCACATTTCAAGATAGCTAAGTATCTTCAAATTTGCCGAATTATCAAAAACTGAATTATATTTATGGGGATTCAAATAAATATCCTTGACCAAGGTTTCATTGACAGGATAAAAAGAACCTTCTATGATTCTGGAAGACTGTATGGAATCTATCTTTATTCTATCAAAGGTCTCCACCGTATACTGCCTAAGATGAAGACCTTCCACTGCCAGAGTACGATTACGAACATCCAAGTTACGGATACCGATCCAGTATTTCGTATTCTGATTTTCTTTATTGTGGTATTCGATGCTTAACCACTTTCCTTCATGAATCGCACGGAATATATCCCGAAGAACTGCATTCATTGTCGTCCCCTTTTATGTAATAATATTAATAACAAGTTGCGAGATGCTGTCTTACAACATTTATTCTACAACTTTAATCAAAATATGACAATATACTCTGAATGCAAACACTTACACACTGGCATTATACAACTCCACGAAATAATCGTCAGTACACATAAGCTGCTCGAAAGTGCCCTGTCCAACAATCCTGCCTTCCCGAAAAACTACAATCCGGTCAAATCCCATGATAGAATTTAGCCGATGTGCAACCGCAATTACAGTCTGCTCTTTTAATTTTAGAATAACTTCCCGCATCACATTTTCCTCTGTCAGATTATCCATTGCAGAGGTAGCTTCATCCAAAATAATAAGTTCGGAATTTTCAAACCATAGCCGTGATAGTGCGAGTCTTTGCTTTTCTCCTCCTGATAAACGTGTGCCTTTTTCGCCAATCGCTGTATTTAGTCCATTATCGGAAGTTTCAATCAAATACGATAATTGCACCTTATCCAGCGCCTCCCATATCGCCTCATCCGATACATCCTTATCAAACGCCACATTTTCTTTTATCGTTCCATCAAAAACAGGGGCATCTTGTGACAGGTAACTGATTCTATCATACAGTTCATTCAGGCAAAGCCCGTCTAACTCCATACCACCCAGACGAACCTGCCCTTTTCCGTATTTCAGCAGACCTATCAATATCTTTATCAAGGTGGACTTACCTGAACCGCTTTCTCCGACAAAAGCCACCTTTTCTCCCTTCCTGATTGATAAACATAAATCATCAAGAATTTTTCGCTCTTCATATTGAAAAGAAAGCTTTCTAATGGATATATCTCCAATATTGCCATGTAACGTTCTGCCGTTTGTCAAGTGTTTATCATCTTTTGCACACAGAAATTCTTCAAATCTGGCATAGGAGGCTCTGTCCAATTTATACTGTACGTAAATCACATTGAAAATAGCTATTGGCATATAGGCATTTTCAATCAATGTAATTAATGCTACCACAGAACCAACCGTAAGACTTGTATCTTTCCATGCAAAAATGAGGATTCCAACATCCAGCATGGCTACCAGTAAAACAAATATGGCAAAAAATGCTTCATGAATCATTTTCATCTTTACTTTGGACGAAACAATCTCTTCTTTAGCATTGTTCGCTTTTTCTATTTCATTAGGAAATTGTTTCTCTATACGAAAAACCTGCATTTCCATGAAGCCCCTGACCAAATAATGATTTAACAGCTCTTCATTATTCAGGATTTTTTCTTTGATCTGGTAAAGGAACTTCAATAATACGTTCGTTATCATAAAAATAACGGCATAGCCTATAAGCAGCACATAGGTAACACTTCTATTTATTTTCCAGATAAAGTAAATACTAAACATGACAGTTGGAAGCAAATTTCGTATCACCCGCAGCCAAAAACCAAATAATACATTTCTTCCTGCACAAGCGCCATTCTCAATTCTTTGAACAAGCTTTCCGGTACCTATCTTCTGATACTCCATATAATCTACGGTGCTTATCTTTTGGAGCGCCAACAGCTTAAAATCCAAATAAATGCCCTGTTCCAGTTTCTGTTCAGGATAATTATCCAAATATTCCATGCAATGATTTATAATCAAGATGAAACCATAGATGATGATACCCGTAAATGCAAGCGTCCCACTCGCCAGTCCATCAATGACCTTTTGAAAATAATCTGCTTTATAATTTGCCATATATGCATTAAATATTCCTAATGCAATATAGGCTGATACCATTATTCTGTTTTTCTGTAATATTTTCTTTATGTAACGCATAACTGTACTCCTTTATCTTTTCTTCAATAATTAGGAACAGTACAGTTGTGACTGTTAGCAAGTTTATTTTAACCTCAGTACAATCTGCCAACAGTTTATATCAACTGTACTGAGTATTTATCTCGGATATATTTCATGCCAAATCTCGCCTCCAAGGTATTGTATTTTTTTCTATACTTTTATACTCCGATAAACTCTTTTATAAATCCTTTGCCATCACCATAAAAAGTTACTTGTTCTATATCAAAAAAGAACAGCCATTTTCTCTTTAATACCATTTCACCCTCTATGGTTCCAACATGCACTATATCATCCCCTTTCTGGTAATCAGAAATCGGCAGCATAAGTGAAACGGTATATTCCTTCTTGATATATGTATTTACAAACAGTTCCCTAAAATCGTCATATTCTTCCAAATGACCATATGAGCCACTACTGGTAAACGTTTGCACTTTTACCATATTTTCTTTAGCATTTACATATTTAATCTGCCGGTCATTTAATTTAAACACCGTATCTTCTGAAAAAAAATTGTCATATTTCTCCATATCGTGTGAATTTAAAACATTAGCGATTTTTTTTGCATAATTTCCTGCTATCCATCTGATGCAGAAAGGATAAATAACAAAAAATAATGCACTGAGAACAATAGGAATCACTATCCTTTTAAAATAAGACATATCAAATCTCACCTCCAAGGTCTTTTCTTCCCCGTCCATCCTTTCTCTTGCCAATACTTCCGGTCTGCCTCGTTCCATCCTGCTTTCTGCGCCAGACGCATAATGGAAAAGAAGGCTCTCGTCTTAACAGACGGTTTAACTCTGCCGCAATTTTTCCTAATCCTGTGCGCCAGTACCGTAGTCTTTCTCTCCACGCCTTTTTTGATCTTATTATTTACACGCTCCCATGCTACTTCCCGCACGGCTACTCCATACTTATATGTCTTTGCCACACCCCAGAAAAACATACTGTCCGCCATGTCTTTATTCGTGCTTTTCATACCCGCACCGGCAGCCGTGGAGACACATACTGCCTGCTTGCGGAACATCTTTTCCTCCGGACGGTGCACCATCCACCGATAGCCATAATGATCTAAGAATGCTTTCATTGCCCCTGTCGCATGATACACATACACAGGGCTTGCCAGAATTATGACATCAGCGTCATCTAAAGCTTTTGTGATTGGATTCAGCTTTTCATAATGCGGGCATAGTGTTTCCGACTTCTCAAAACAAGAAGTGCACCCAACACAAAAAGAACCGAAGTCCCTCGGTAAGAAGAATTCGGTAACTTTTCCCTGTAACTTTTTAGCAAGTAATCTTGCAATATGGTATGTAGACCCTTTATGGTTCTGTCCGTGGATAATAACGATATTCATTTTTGTGGTTCCTTTCCTGCAAACCAAATCTATGTGATAATGTATGCTGCTTCCCTCAATAATAATTCGGCATCGGCTCCTCCGGATACTCTCCCAGCATATTGAGCACATAAGGCCATTTGCCCGCATCCTCTATAATAAATCCGTAAATCACACCCATATGACGGTGCCAATGTCTGAACTGCCCCAAAATCAGACGAAATCTGCTCATATCACAGTTTTCGGGATTCTCAGAAAGCTCGTCATCCTTTAATTTCACAATATAATTTTGTATCTTATCGCGAATCTGAAAAAAATATCCTTCCAGCTGTTCTCTGCTAAGATATTCTTCTTCTGGTATGACATTCAAGTTGGCTAAATTATCTGTGTGAAAAGGCGGGTCTTGATATGAGCCGTCGCACGGATTGATATACCATCTGTCCATAGAATATAACGTATGATACAGAAATTTCCACATAGGAATCCCGTCATACCGTTTCACCCATAGTTCGTCCGGAATACATTTTATGAGATTTTCCGTTTCCCACAGTGCCCTGTCTGTCAGGTATCTGATATCATCGCATAGCATTTTTGATTCTCCTTATATCATAGATTCAAAGTTATCCATTACTTCATTATCATATCCCCAACCATCTTCCAAGCCTCCACCAGCCTCTCCAGAGAATACCCCGCATTTGCCGGACTCGTTGACGGCAGGAGCAATGCTTCCCGCCCGTTCACCGGGAAAATATATTTCTGATACAACTGATGTGCCTTACCTCCGTTCGTATAGATTGCCCGTATGTCCGCATGTGATAAAATACACGACAGATCATTCGGAACCACATCACGGATACTCGCATCCGACGAACCTGTAATCTCACAACTTGCGATTACGTCCCACACCGCAATATGATGGGTAATCAGCATCGCCCGTTTTTCTTCTATACTTGCCGGCACCGCACAGCCAAGCACCTGCGCCAAAACCCGCCAGAAGCGATTCTGCTTATGCCCGTAGAAAAACTGTTGTTCCCGCGACTTCACAGAGGGGAAGCTGCCCAGTATCAGAATTTTGGATTCACTGTCGTAGACAGGCGGAATAGGGTGATTTAACATGATAAAATTCTCCTCCGTCTATTGTTATCATATAGTATCTAACGGCATCACCGATGGGATTTTTATCTCTATATTTCTGCCTGAATTAAGCGCTCGAAATTCCTTTCATCTTGAAAAATACCATAAACATACGCTGAACTTTCAAGATATAAACCCGTCTCAATATCTGTAAGCTTATCAAAAGTTTGTGAATTATAAAATAGCTGCATTGCCTTATCATATTCAATATTTAAGTCCATAACTATATACTCAGTAATATCCTGAATATGGTATTCAACGAGCTGCTCCTGCTTCGTCATGATAAACACCAACTTTCTTCAAAAATTTTATAGCTTTTTCTGTGTGAAACGAATATTGACTCGTTGTTTCTCTATAAGTCATTCCATTTATTAAAGTATCTAACGAAATCATGTTATTCTGATATTGATGAAACAGTACAGTCATATCGTCATCTGCAATCGGACCGGATACAATATCATATTTACAATCAAAATTGCAATCTTTACTTTTAAAATCCGTAAAATATTTATTGCGGTTGTTCATTACAAATAATGCCCAGCCTTTTGATGGTATCTTGCCAAAATTTCTAATATTCAGCTCCTTGCTCTCTAACAAATCATCCGATATTTCATAAATATTTACAAACGGTGTTCCTCCATAAATTTTTGCAACACGTTTTGACATCTTTTGTGCCTGTTCAAGCAGTTCAGTAGTATAGAATCCTCTCCCAAAGTCCTTATAAGGACGACACAACGCCATGTCAATAGACTGTATATCAAGATTTGTACCATGATACAAAATCATGTAAGCATCCCTCCATTTTTTCTGCAAATCATCATCATATCATCAAGTACGTCCTCCAGTGACAATGTATGCTCAATATCATAATTTTCTTTCAAAAATTCTATCGCTTTATACTGAAAAAGATACTGGAATGCCTCTTTCATTTTCAGATTATGCCTATGCGCAAATTCGTTGACGCAAACAACAGCATAATTTATTTGTTTTCTCTCTTCACTCATATATACCCCCTTTTAAGGCTTTAAAACGATACCTTACTTCACAATGTACTGTGCATGACGACCATAATCAGCCATATCATGGAACTCAATTTTATTCGGACACTCTTCTTGAATATAACTGAAAAACTGCTTTCCAAATACACCTGCTATGCCTCTTTCGATGGTCCATTCATCACCATATAGTTCCGGCAAGGTAAATAAAGAACCCGGCATATATTCTCCACTATCGCATTTTTTCATGACACGCTTTACAGCTTCTGCTGGTGTAAATATCGTCTTTAAGTTAAATAAACGATTCCTGACGCAATCCTGTATGGACACTCCGTCCTGCTTTGCCATTTCTTTCAGCTTTTCATAGTATTCCTCGCTCAATGCAAATGTAATTTTAGGCATATATACCTCCTCATATATCTACACAAACACATCGTTGACATGCAGTCTACTGCATATATTGTATCCAATATATCATGCAGTAGACTGCATGTCAATATACATTTTATCCCATGCATTCATATCCATATTTAGAAAGATTCTTTTTCAGCTGATAACGCCCTTTCACTCCCCAACCGAACTCTTAAACAGTATCCACGTACTGATAAAATAGCACAACAGTAACAATACAAGAACCCCTCCGGTCACCAGAATCTGCATCATCAACGTTCCAAATCCGATATACGCCGAAATCTGTGCAGATACCGATTGTATAAAATATGTCGCAATAACTGCCGAAACAAGAATTGCCACAATAACAGGAAGCCCGAACCATACTCCTAACTGCTTCAATATAAGATGTTCGACATCCTTTTCCTCAACGCCCAATTTCCGCAGTACAGCGAAGCGGTATCGGTAATGTCCGGCATCCAAAAGCTGCTGTAAAGAAAGTATCGTAAGACAGATAACCATCAGTATAACTGCGCCATACAGCATGACCGCCTGTAAAACAAACATATCCGCCTTTGTCCGGTTAATCTGCAATGTGCTCAAGCCGATTCCATAAGCGACGCCGCTCTCTGTATTTTCTGGATAGACTGACACAAAAAGCTCTTCAAGTTCATATGCTTTTTCATAAGAAATCTTATCCGTCGTAATGATATACCGATTCCGCATGACCGGAAGCAATTTCCGGCAGACACTGTCAGGAAATACAAGCACGGCATCCGTGTAGGAATTATAGAGCGTCTCACCCATCGCCTCAGTATAGCAGTTTCTTTTGGCAAGAGTTAACTTGCCGGCATCTGTTGAAATTTCCCCATGCGTCTTAAGGAAATCATCCCGCTCATCTTCGGTGGCAATGGTCTGCCACTGCGTCGTAAATTCATTTTCTTCCAAAGAAATCTGTTCATAGCCCAGCATCTGCCTGATCACATTGTAATCGCTCAATGATATTGCCACCACAGGGAAATCATATTTGATCCGCTTATGAAAATCCTCGCTTCTTGGCAGGTATAAGTCAAACGTAATATCATAAGCCGTTTCCACGCCATTTTCTGCCAGATAATCCGCTACAAATTCATAATCATCCCGCGGGAGATTTTCCTCCTCATACACATTGTTGTAGCGTGAAAAGATTTGCACATCATACTTTGAACGCACATCCAGATATCCCCCAGCCCATCCAATCAACACGGGAGCTATCATAAACAGAAATATCGCCATTGCTAACGTTGCACAGATTAACGTCATGGTCTTGTTCGTCGTGGACAGTTTCGTTGTAATCTGCCCGTAAAAGAACAAATTCTGACCGTGGTATCTGTGTTCCGGTGACTTTTCTTTCCATGCAATAATAAAACTGTTTGCCAGATAAATCACCGCACAGATCAGGAAAAGCAGGTCAACCAGAACGGACATCATATATTGATTATTGATACCGGTCCCAAAGGATAAGTAATATTTATTCTGCATTCCCGGCATACTCGCCGCACAAAAAGCATTCAGTATGGAACAGACAAGCAGTCCGGTAATCAGCGTAGAAAAGCTATTTTTTTGTCCATCTGTTCCGCTGCCTGCCTGATTTGCGACCGCCTGCTTATGATCGCACTTCTTCCTGCCAGCCCATATTGCAATAAGCCATCCAACAGACCAGAGAAGCATCGCCGCCGGAAGCAGGATATTTCCCCAAAACATGATATGCACAGGAATCGCAAAGCGTCTGTCAAAATAGTAATACATTGTCTGGATTCCATTCGCAAGCATTCCAGCTGCGGACAATTCATACAGTATGATGACGGTTGGCATCCAGCGGCTTTTCTTTAATGAAGGCTCGTTCTTTTTATCCGCAGAAAGCATATCGATAATCTTGATTTTCCTGACCGTGCGAAGATTAAATAACCCGACAACAATAAAACTCAGCACGAAAAATCCAATCGTAAGAAGCACCGTATCCGGGAACAGCGTCCACGATATACGATAACTTTTCTCATAAGAAGTCAGCACCATTGCCGTAATAAATTGTGAGCCAAATACACCGAAAAATATTCCTGCTGCAATGGCACAAATCCCCATAATGAATGTCTCCGCAAAGAAAATCCTGCCTATTGTCTTCTGTTCCATTCCCATTACAGCCTGCAGTGCAAATTCTTTCTGTCTGCTCCTAAGCATATAATGATTGACATACCGTATCAAAAACAGCAGCAGCAGTGTGACCGCACAGATTGCATATTTCATGCCTCTGCCCAATATTCTGAAATTGTATTCACTGCCTACATCCGGATGATAATATCTGCTGGATATGGACAAAAAAGAGTAAAACAGCGTAACACAGATGGTCATGGTCACAAGATAGACCAGATATTCTTTTACAGACCGTTTCGCATTCTTAAGAACAAGTTTAGCATACATGGCTCTGCCCTCCTCCAATCATAGTAAGAACATTTATGATTTTGTCGAAAAAGGCGCCTCTGCTGTCACTGCCCTTATACAATTCTGTGAAAATTTCCCCGTCCTGCAAAAACAAAATACGACTGGCATAGCTTGCAGTGAAGGCATCATGTGTGACCATAATGATCGTCGCACCAAGCTGTTCATTGATTCTCTGCATGGTAGAAAGCAACATTTGGGCGGAGTGGCTGTCTAACGCTCCGGTAGGCTCATCCGCCAAAAGCAGTTTCGGATTGTTAATCAATGCCCTCGCACAGGCACAGCGCTGTTTCTGACCACCCGAAACCTGATAAGGATATTTATTCAAAATATCACTGATATTCAGCCGTCTAGCCATTTCCAGAATACGCTCTTCCACTTCTTTTGCCGGTACCTTATTGATTGCCAGCGCTAAAGCAATATTTTCAGAAATGGTCAGCGTGTCCAGAAGATTGAAATCCTGAAACACAAAGCCCAGATTCTCCCTGCGAAACCGCGCAAGCAGCTTCGGGTTCATTTCTGTTATATCGGTCCCTTCCAGCCGGATATGCCCCGCGCTCACGGTATCAATTGTAGAGATGCAGTTGAGCAGGGTCGTCTTCCCGGAACCGGAAGCCCCCATAACGCCGAGAAATTCACCTCCCTCTACCTCAAAACTGATATCTTTAACCGCTTTTGTGATATTCCCCTCATTGCCGTAATATTTCTGAATTTGTTCCAATTCTAAGATCGTACTCATGTGTCATAATCTCCGTTTCTGAAAAATCATTTCTGAGTATCATTGTAATAATATAGCATGAATCTTTGTATCACATTTTCTTACGAAGTTCTTACAAAAACGTAAGAAGTGCAGAGTTTATCACCCCTGCACCTCAGCTACAAAATCATTGATATGAAAAGAAAGTACGATGACCGCACCTTCCCCTTCCGAATAAGCACTCAGCCCGATTCCGAGTTTGTCGCAAAGCCGCTTGCATAAGTACAATCCTATGCCCGTGGAGCCTTGCACGGTCCGTCCGTTTTGTCCGGTAAAGCCTTTGTCAAAAATACGGGGCAGGTCGCCCTCCGGTATACCGATGCCATTATCCTCCACAGACAGCTCTATCCAATCCCCTTTTTTCACGGCGTAAAAATGCAATGCTGGCTGTTCGGTACGATACTTTACAGCATTGCCGATGATCTGGTCCAGAATAAAATGCACCCATTTTTCATCCGTATAAACATGTTCCTGAATATCGTCCACGGTTATCGCCACACTGTTTTGACGCAGAAGATGTTTATTGTCCGCAATCGCACCATGAACAACAGCTTCCAAATCAGTTTCCCGTATCAGATAATCTTTTTCCGTATGCTCACTGCGGGCATAATAAAGAGCCTGCTCCGTATAACGGTTCATATTTTCCAGCTCTATCAAGAGTTCCCCTGTAAAATCGCAGCGGTTGTTTTCACATATCAGCTTCATAGCCGTGATGGGCGTTTTCGCCTCGTGAATCCATTGTTCAATGTATTCTTTATACTCTTTCCGTTCCTTTTCTATCCGCCCTATCTTTTCTAACATGGACTTTTCGCCCATTTTCATGATGCGATAATAGACCTGCTCCCCGGCTCTTTCGGGCACTGTCATGACTTCCGTAATCAGATACTTTTCCTCCAGCTGCTCCGTCATGTCAAGCAGCCTGTCCAGATACTTTTTTCGTGACAAGAAAACAACGATCAGATAACAGACAGCCGTAAGCACCCAGATGACTCCGATAAAAAGAATCGTCTGAATCCCAACGCCTCCCGCAGACAAAAACAGCGCAAGCGCAAGCATACCCAGCAGATTAATCAAAATCACAGGAAGTTTATTTCTCAGATATTGCTTTCCACTCATATCATATACCCCTGCCTGTGTTTCGTCTTAATAAAATCCGCCAGTCCGATGCACACCAGCTTCTCCCGGATGCGGGTAACATTCACACTGAGCGCATTATCATCAACATAGAGCTGGCTGTCCCACAAATAATCAATGATGTCATTCCGTGAACAGATTTTTCCAGCATTTTTAAAAAGGTAGTAGAGGATCTTCATTTCATTTTTCGTCAGTTCTGCCCTTTGATTATCATGCTCAATATAACTGCCCTCTAAATGTAAAGCCGTTCCGTTCCAATTAAGAATTTCCTGTCCCTCGGACGGATATGCCCGCCGCAGGAGCGCAGATATTTTTGCAAGCAGAATCGCCGTATTGTAGGGCTTCGTGATAAAAGCATCCCCGCCTAACATAATGCTGTTCAGTTCATCCATATCGGTGTTACTGCTCGTCACAAAAATGACAGGTGCCTCGGAAAAGGTACGGATTTCTGAACAGATTGCAAAGCCATCGCTGCCGGGCAGCTTGATATCCAGAAGAATCAAGTGAGGTTCATAAGCTTTCACCTGCCCGATGACTGATGAAAAATCCGTGACACTTTCCACGTCGTATCCGTTTCCAATCAACAGATTTTTTAATTGCAGTTGTATTGTAACATCATCTTCGATGATTAATATTCGTTGTTTCATAGCAGTTCTCCATTGGCAGTCATTGCAGACCACTTCGTGTCACTTTAGTTCTTCCCATCTGCTGTCCCCTTGCAAGAATCCGTATGTTTCATTCTTAAAAGACTTCAACAGATCCTCCCTAAGCTGTGTCACAAATTCCTCCCTGATTTCCGAAAAGGTCACATGCTCAAAAAGCGGTGACTTTGTAAAATGATTGATATCCTCAATGCTCGAAAGCAATTGTTCCATGGTAGTAATCGCAGTTTCCGCATCTTTTTCCATCACCGCAAGTTCAAGTCTTCCCGAAATCTTATGATACTCGCCCATATCAAAGAGTTCGGCGAGCATACCCAGCTTCTCAACGATCAACCGATACTTATCCATGTTCTGTTCCTGCACTGCCAGCATTCCAATGCTGTTAAGCAGCATATATGTCATCTGATACGTGGAAAAAAGAAGCTCTTCGTAAACTTTATAGGCTTCTTCCTGTCTGCCCGTCCTGCTGTAAATAAGCGCCTGTCTCCGCTTCCTCTCCGGATTTTGCCCGGATAAATACTTCAGGCTCTCCTCCGCCTTGTCATACTGTTCTTTGTTCAAGTGAAAACTAAACAGCCCGTCCGCCGCCATAGTGCGAATCTGTTCCTGCTCACTTTGAAGCGCTCCCGCAAACCACTGGTCTATGACACCGTCATACTTGTCGCAGTCTTGTTTTATGCACTCCGCATTCAGCAACACAGCCGCCTCAAGTATCAACGTCTCGCAATTCGGATACTGCTCTATTTTTTCCTTCACCCACTCAAATGCTTCATCAATGGATTTCTCTCTTAACATAGAATTCATCGTATAAATAAAATCCTGTATCTCTTCCCGTGTCAGTTCCTCCCGAAAAGACAGCAGCGTATCCAGAGAAATATCTAACAGTCTGGCAATAGGTGCAAGAAGCGTAATATCCGGCATGGAATTACCGTTCTCCCATTTATTGACCGCCGGAGCCGTCACTCCGAGACGGTTCGCCATCTCCTCCTGCGTCATATCCTTTTTCTTACGGTATTGTCTGATTACTTGTCCGATCTGCATATGGAATACCTCCCCTAATTGTTTCGTTTTATTAGCTGGTTTCAATATAGCAGATTAAGATTGCAGCTGCCATTGAGCAGATGTTAATGAAAAAGAAATTTTGTTAACTATTGTTCATTATTATCTTCCCTTCGTCGAGTCTCTCTCCGTAATTGAAGGCAGTGTACAATAAAACTGTATTTGCAGGTTAGGCTTTTTCATTTTATTCAAAATCAGTTTTCCCGCCTGCATCCCCATATCGTACACATCGATATTGACTACAGTGAGCTTCGGTTCCAGTATTCTGGAAAAGGGATAATCGTCAAAAGTCAGGACACCCATATCCCCGGGTATCCTGATCTTGTTTTCTTTTAACGCATTCACACAGCCATAAGCAATATAATTATTGGCACAGATAATGGCATCGGGCAGGTTAGGATTCTCCAGAAGCTGCTCAGTCATACGAAATCCACTGTCACAATCTGATTCGCCATATTGAAGATGATGTCTGGGCACAATCACATCATACTCCTGCAAAACTGACAGTACACCCGCCAGACGATGGGCAGATATCTTATCCTCGTCAGTCCCACCAATAAATGCCAATGACTGATATCCGCACTGCAATAAATAGTTTGCCGCCATCTCTCCTGCCAGCTTATTATCGATGTCCAGCCAACAGAAGTGGCTCGCAAAATTCGGCAGTCCCAGCACGATATGCGGAATCTCTTTATATTTAATCAGTTCATCCAATTCTTTTGATATGACCGATGCATGAATCACCACACCATCTACCATTTTGCTGTCAAATACTTCTTTGACAAAATCCGGTGCTTCCTCCGGCGAAATATTCTTGACGCCAAGCAGATAACCCTTTTTCCCTAACGCGCACTCCAGACCGGACATGATCTCAAACATATGGGGGTTAGAAAATCCCGCGCTCTCACCCAATGTCGTAAGAAACAATACCTGCCTCGTACTCTGTCTCGCAAAATTTCTTGCCCGGAGGTTCGGATGATAATTCAATTCTTCCATCACTCTGTGAACCCGTTCCACAGTCGCCTGTGAAATGGAATACGAACCGTTCATTACCTTGGATACTGTCGCCGTGGACACCCCTGCCATCTTTGCAACGTCTTTGATCGTAGCAGCCATCCGCTCCCGCCTTTCTATACAATGTTCACAACCGCCCATCCCATAGGAGCAAGCTTTCCTCCGTCAAGTCCTTCCTGCCATAGCAGTTGTCCGTTTTGTACTCTGCCGGCACTCTCCCATCTGAAGTCTGATTTCATTCCACTAAGTTCCGGCAGCAGACATGTTTCATCACTCACATTCATTGCAATAATCATTGTAACAGAATCCTTTTCTCTTGCATATATGTAAAGACCACTCCCTTGGTCTGCCTTCAGCGTCCGATATTCTCCCTGACGCAGTACAGCGTGTTCCCTGCGGAGCCCGATTGCCTTTTTATAAAATATAAAAAGATCATCCTCTGCCTTATCCCACTTCATCGGTGCCCTGTACTCTTCCTCCAAAATGCCACATATTCCCTTTTCGTCTCCGTAAAAAACAGATGGGATTCCCGGAAATGTCATCTGAAATAACACCGCAAGCTTATACTTTCTCTCATCACCATCACATAAAGACAGAAATCTGCTCACATCATGGCTGTCCAATAAATTCAACTGCGCATAGACTGTCTGCTGCCGGTATCTCATTCTCATGTTGGTTACCCTACCATCGAACTCATAAGCATCAATACTTCTTTCAGCAAAAAATCTCCTGCAATGTTTCCTGAAATCATAATTCATGGTAGAGTCAAATTTCTTGCCATCCAGCCAATGCCGCGCCGTCTCCCACACTTCTCCGATTAAGACAGCTTCTGAATTGACTTCCTTCGCCGCCTGATAGAAGCTTTCCCAGAACTGATCATTAATCTCGCTCGCCACGTCCAAGCGCCACCCGTCGATACCGTACTCCTCTAGCCAATACCGGCATACCTTGCAGAAATAATCTATCACTTCAGGATTCTGCGTATTCAGCTTGGGCATCATCCGCTCATAGCCAAAGCATTCATAATTCGGATAGATTTCTCCATTTTCAGGTCTTACCACCGGAAACTCAAGGCGGTAAAACCAATCTTTATATCGGGAATTTTCACCTTTATCCACCACATCGTTGAAGGCAAAAAACCTCCATC
Source organism: uncultured Lachnospiraceae bacterium (assembly GCA_947179245.1). Classification (GTDB taxonomy): domain Bacteria; phylum Bacillota; class Clostridia; order Lachnospirales; family Lachnospiraceae; genus UBA3282. The sequence continues at coordinate 28,507 of CAMXBD010000004.1, forward strand.
CACAATGGTTAAAAACGCCGTCCACAATGACCTTCATACCATTCTCATGATAGAGCTGCACCATCTCTTTGAACTCCTCATTCGTTCCGAAACATGGGTCCACATGATAATAATCCAGCAAATCATATTTATGATACTCTCCCGCCGCAAAAATCGGATTGATATAAACAGCATTAAATCCCAGTTCTTTCAGATATCCGACATTTTCCGCAATACCTTTAATCGTGCCGCCAAGCTTTCCACGGACTTTCTCACCGTTCAATTCCTTTTCCACGGACTCCCCCGCAAGATATGCTCTGCCTGTTGCAAAACTGTCCGGAAAAATATTATAAATAACTGCATCTTGAGCCCACTCAGGCACAGATACAATATCCGCCCTGTGGTTATACGGAAGCTGATAATATTCTGATCTGTCATCCACACAATCTTCCATAAAGCAGTCCCCGTAATATAGTATCCTCTCATCCTCTGAAATTAACTCAAAGTAATAATTGATCCTTTTATAAGGATGGTCCAGAACAGCCTCATAATAATCAAAATATTCATCCGAAGCCTTCACATACATCTCTTGTTCTGTGAAAATGACCGGAGTCTGCCTGCACGCCCTGTCACCGAAGTGCAAAATACATTTTTGTAAATCTCCTCTCGCACAGCGGAGCCTGAAAGCCACATGTTCTTCGTCTATCCCGTAAGCATACTCCGACATCGGAATATGCAATATTGCACTTCTATTCATTCCACCTTCCCCCATCCTGAAAAATTATATGTTATCCCTTCACACCGCCCGAGGTAAGCCCCGATGCCATGTTACGCTGCATTGCAAAGAAAATAATCAGTATAGGCAGCGATACCAGAAGCGAAGCCGCAGAGAACACCGGCCAGCTGCCGCTCGTCTCATTGGCCTGCAGGGAATATAAGCCTGCCGCCAGTGTATAAGTACTCTCGCCCGTCATAAAATTAATTGCAAAAATATACTCGTTCCACACATAAATCAGAACCATCATCGCCGTCACCGCGATTGTCGGCTTCGCCAAGGGTATTACAATCTTTAACACAATCCGTATCGGATCAGCCCCGTCGATCATAGCTGACTCCTCGATCTCAATAGGGATTGTATCGAAATATCCTTTCATATTCCACAATGCAAACACAGCCATCGTTCCGGTATAGACAATAATCAACCCAACCTTGGTATTGATAAGCCCCATCGGACTGAGCAGTTTATACAGCGCAGTCATAGATAACAGTGATGGAAACGCATACAACAGAATCAATAACTGCAAGATCACATTTCTTCCCGGAAATTTTCTTCTGGAAAAAATATACGCCGCCGGAACCCCTGTGCCAAGTGATATCACAACCGTAGAAACGGCAAGCAGCAGGCTGTTGCGAAACCACATAAGTACAGGCTCCTCCGTAAATACTTTGCGGTAATTTTCCAAAGTCACCTGCTTAGGAATAAATGAAAAGTCAGAACCCAGCAAACTGTTCTGTTCATTGATCGAAACGGAAAATGCATACAGGATCGGCACAAAAGTCACAAAGCACACGAGTATCAATACCAAATTGACAAGCAATAATTTCAGATTTTGTTTTCCTTTTCTCCGCCTCATCAGGATTCCTCCTTCGGTTTTATATTAATTGCATAAGAGAATATGATCAGAAGAACAAAGATAATCATCGATACAGCTGAACTGTACCCGTAATTATTCGTGATAAAAGCATTCTCATATGCGTAAGTTAAAATCGTGTGAATATGCGCACCCGTCTTTGCTCCCGCCTGTTGTGTCATTAAATAAATCACATCAAACTGTTTAAAAGTAGTAAATATAGTGATGACGACCGACGGCGCAATAATTGGTTTGATTGACGGAATCGTAATATACCACGTCCGTTTCAGCCATCCCGCGCCATCTAACAGGGCACTCTCATAGAAACTTTGATCTACACTCTGCAATGCGCCGTCTATGATCGTAATCATGAAAGGCAGCGCCAGCCACAGATTGACTATGGTGCAACAGATAAATGCCGACAAATCATCCGCAAGCCATTTGACAGGCGAAAAACCCAATCTCTCCATCCACTGATTTAACAGCCCGAACTGTGAATTGAACATCCCTGTTTTCCATAATAAGATAGAAACATATCCGGGCATCGCCCACGGAAAGATCAACAGCGTCCTATATCCGTTCCGCAGTTTCAGCCCTTTGGTGTTAAGCAGGCTTGCCAGCACATATGCAATCACAAGCTGTACTATCATATTAACCGCTGTCCAGATAATGGTCAGCATAAGCGCCGACAAAAATCCGCTGTCAAACACAAGAAGTGCTTCCTTATAGTTCTGAAGCCCGATCAAGTCATAGTTAAACCAATGGTAAACATTCATATTGGTCAGCGAGATATATCCCGTGTATAGAATCGGAAATATAACTATCAAGCTGATCAAGATCAAAGATGGCGCCGACCACAGATAGGAAACCAATATGCCGTTTTTCTTCTTTTTATCCGATTTTTTCATTTATATCACCAATTTTCTTTTTCATACTTCCACGCTTACAGCCAAGGCTTCTTTACTGCATCTTCCTGATCAGTTCCTCGGCATTCTTTTGTGCCGCCTCACAACTTGTAACCACATCCTGTCCGCTCATATTAATATTGACCAGCATATCCGCCGCCACAGTCCACATGATGTCCATCTCCGGACGGTTTGGCATCGGAATCGTATTTTCCGCCGTCTCCCGCATAGCCATGACTACATCGTCAGCCGTCACTTCTTCACTCTCATAACACGCCTCCACCGCAGGCGCACACCCGCTGACCTTCGCCAATGTAATACCCACATCAGGCTGCATCAGTGCATTCAGAACTTTCTTAACCGCCTCTGTCTTATTTTCAGCCGCGTGCTTTAGTACCTGCACTCCCTGTACACCCATGTACGGGGAAATAGGTATCTGGCTCTCATCCACTATAGGCATAGCCGCGATTCCCAGATCCATTCCCGCCGCACGCGACGCCGATACGAGCCACGGTCCGCCGATGGTGGCATGGGCTTTCCCCTCTTGAAAAAGCGTGTTCACCGTGGCATATTCACTCTCCCCGGGCATCAGTTCCACAAATTTCTTATGGTACTCCAGCGCCGCAATTGTCTCCGGCATATTTAATCCCACATTGCCGTTCCCATCCATAATATATCCCCCAAATCCATGGATCCATCCGGCACTGTAATACGCCGTGCTGTGCTGCTCAACAAAACCATAATGCCCTCCGCGCGTTTTTTCTTCCATATAGGCATATAACTGTTCCGTCGTTTCAGGAACATTCTCGTCCGCCATATACAACCGGTTATACATGAAAAGCAATGTCTCGAAATAAACCGGAAGTTGATAAAGCTTCCCGTCATATGTGGCTGCTTCCAGCGTCATCGGTACATAGGCATCATCCAGTGTCTGCCTGTCTATGAGATCGGTGATTGGCGACAAGATTCCCATTTCCGCATAAACACCAATCTTGTCGTGAGCAAAAAAGTACATATCCGGCGCTGCCTTCGGATCATTCCCGACCATCTTAAGTGCCTCCGTCAGATTACTTTTATACTCCAACTGTACTGTAACATCAGGAACCAGTTTTTGCAGTTCACCCAGCAGTGCCTCCGACACCGCTTCCTCTTTATCATGCCAGATCACGATAGTATTTTTCTCTTCCTCTGTCAGCGACTGCGCTTGCGTTCCGCAGCCGCACAACAGAGTTGCCAGCATCGTGACTGATACTAATAATGCAATGATCCTTTTCATTTCATACCTCCACTGCCACTTTGGTCTTACATCCGTAAAAGCAGTTCTATGCATACGCATCTATGACTTCTTTTTCTTCGTTACAAAGTAAACCGCCAGTGCCACAATGACAATACATACTACCACGATCAATACGATCACCCCTGTACTTACACCGGATTCTTCTGTCTGAACTGTCATTGCATCCGATTCCTGTCCGGCATCCGGCTGCGCTTCACCGTCTTCTGTTTCTGACACTTCTGTCTCTTCTCCGGTATCCGCTGTCACACCGTTAGGTTTTTCATAAGACAACTCATATTCCTCCGGTCCTGCAACCACAAGCCAGATATCCTTACCTGTCTCCACAGAAATATCCGTTGTCTGTACACTTCCCTCATTACCGTTGATAATCACCGAATTAATCCAGCCCGGAACCGCCAGCGTAAGCCATCCGTCTTCGCCCTCTGTAAAAGCTTCACCCGGCCATGACGCAAATACATTCGTACCGTCCGGCGCTGACCACGCCCACAGACATGGTGCCTCCCAATCAGCAGGGGCCATAACATTCACATTAATATCCGGTGCACTTACCGCATCGGGATCATCATAACTAAATTCATAGCTTCCATCCTCTTCCACTGTAACCCATAGTTCGGCAGGATCAATAGAAATATCTTCTGTCTGGACAGAACCTTCATTTGCATTAATAATGACTGAATTGACCCATGTAGGCGCTTTACCTGTGTACCAGCCATCTTCTCCCACTTTCAACGCTTCTCCCGGCCACGCTTCAAATACGTTCGTGCCGTCCGGCGCTGACCATGCCCACAAGCATGGTGTTTTCCAACTATCCGGAACACTGACATGAATCTCAAACCGCTCCACATACTCTGGAATATCACCCTCTGTCAATGCTTCATAGGAAACTTCTGCATTTTCCGGATCTTCTATCGTAATCCATACATTGCCACCTTCAAGAACCAGTTCTCCCGTCTGCACCTCTCCCTCATTTGCATTCACGATCACGTGATTTGCCCACGAAGGAATCCAGATATAATACCACCCCTTGTTACCCTCATCCGCTTCTGTCTCACCGCCGGGCCACGCTTCAAACGCATTATTTCCGTCTTCGTCCCACGCCCATACACAGGGTTCGTTCCAGTCCTCTGGAACCTGTACATAAATTGCCGACCTTTCTTCCTCCGCATTTGCGGTCATAGGACAGAAAAGTACAAATGCCACTGTAAACATGCATATCAGTTGTGTTATTTTTTTCAATGCCTTTGCCATAACAGAATCCTCCTCCTTATCATTTGCCTATATTCAGCTCTTTCCTGTTTACAAGGAAAGTGTATCATTGTGGTTTCCTTACGGCAATTTAAATTTAAGTAACCGGTTTCCCGATTTTTTGCACTAATTTCACAACCTCAAATCGGCTTTTTTGTGCAAAAATTATATTTTATTGGATATTTTTTCCCATTTGTAAAATATTTGTGAAAAATATACAATCAAGTTTCCCTAAGTTTCCCATGAAGTTTTTATGGTTCCTTACGCACAGACGACAAAACAACTTCATAGATATTGTCAATCATATCCTCATAGAAAGGATTATATTCTCTCAGAATATCTATCACATACTCTCTCGGAAACGCACCCAGAAACTCCTGCTCCTGCCGTATGCACCCCAGATACTCATAGATCCGGTCTATCCCTGTATATACAGTAAGGTCTCTGCACACCGGATAATCCAGCGTCAGAATTGTATCCTGCGGCGCAAACTGTATGTCATACCATTTGAAAAATTCCGGCATATCTTTTACAAAAGTATCATATAGACAGCGGTTTCCATAACTGTCAAAATGTGTCTGCATCTCATTGTATAAGGTAAGCGCCGCTTTTACTTCCTTTTCCACACAGGCAAGTCCCATTTCATATGCCTGCTGCGCCGACAACTTTTTCTTCTCATTGTCAACTTCATTCAGCATAAACTGCGCTCTGGCATTGCCGGTATCCTGCCCTGAATATTCCGATTCGCAGTTATACGGGTTATCTGCATCTCTCTCTGCACTCTTGACCTCCCGGATACAGTAAAGCACAGCTTCCATCAACTGCTGTGCCCTCTCGTAAGTAACAGAAGTGCTCTCGCCTGCCGTGTAACGTTCTGTCAGTTTTCCGACGATCGGAAGCAATTCTTCCATTGCTATATGGGACATATCATAATTCTTATCCTGCTTCTTCATACCATTCTCCTTTTTCATCAGAAATCAACCAAAAAGTTCCTTCAAAGCTTCCATATACAGTTCATGATCCCACCGATTTACTTCATCAAGTCTCCCATACTCTCCGTATCCTTCCGTAGCTTGATATCCCCGGTATCCTGCCCGGATCGCCTGCGCAAAGACTGAAAGGCAGGTTCCTTCCAAATACTCCAAATCACCATAACAAATCTGGTCAAACTGTTCCCTCATAAAATGCAGAAGTTCATCGTCTGAAATTTCATCCCGCATCTCATTTTTATATAAATAAAAAATCTCCTGCAAGTTAACCAGCGTTTCTACATAATTACTCTGGTCTATAAAGTCTGAATCACAGAATTCATAAATAATCTTCGGCATGATTCCCTCGCCAAATTCCACTCTTCTTGATTCCCGCAATGCATGACTTCGCTCAGCTAAAATCAACTCTGCATCCTGCTTGCTCAAACTAAGCCCGTATTGTTCTGTAATACGGTTTGTTTCAATCACTTTTGCCAGTTGATTCTGCTGCTGTAATAATACTATCCACTCTTGATTCATGCGCATCCCTCCCCGTTAAGTTCCCGCCTTCCTGCACCATTGCACTTTCCCGGCTTCACCCTATAGGCAGCAGAAGCCGGAAGTTGATTATAGCACCGTGCAAAAAGGCTTACCAGTCTTGAATTTGGTGCATTTTTGTGGTATTATGACAATGGAAAGAGGGAGCAGATTCTTAAGTTGCTGCCTCTCAATATTTTCACCTTCCAAGTCTCTGATAACATCGAAATAAGCAGAGCCACTGCACATACAATGTGAGACCATCTTCATGGGCATGCGGCAGTCCCGCCTGTTTAAGAGCAACTGCCACCTGTCTCTTGGTCAGCAGCCCGTTTTTCCCGCAGATGCCGTACTTCATAGTATGTTCAATAAACTTATGAAAAGCATAATATTCATTTCTGCTAAGATCAGCCTTTTCTTTTCTGCTAAAATGTACAAGAACGGAATCCACTGACGGCATAGGATGAAAATCCTCTCTGCGAAAATGGTACACAGTCTTCATCTCCCACTCTACTTTCAGAAGCAGGGATTTCTGCGTTTCCCGCGGAACTCCCATAAATCTTTTTGCCGCCCCTTTCTCCATAATCAGCCAGATATCCGTAGGCATATTTGCCCCTCCAGTCAGTTTATCAATGATCTGCGTAGTAATGAAATATGGTATGTTTGCAAATACTTTGTAATCTCCCCGCGCAGGAAGCTTGTAATTTAAGAAATCCCCATGGATCAGTTTCAGATTAGAATGTCGAGACAAACGCTCACCCGCACTCTCATACAGTCTGCGGTCTATCTCCACAGAATATATGCATCCCGCCTTCCCGCACAGTACTTCCGTCAGATGCCCCTTTCCGGTCCCGATCTCAAGAACGGTGTCGTTTTTGTTTAAACTGCTCAAACCAATAATTTTGTGTATCAGCTTTTTATTTGTTATAAAATTCTGTGAGTCCGATAAATGTTTTGTATAGTCAGTTTTCTGATGTCTTTTACCTTTTTGCATAGTGTGCCTCCTTCATTTTCCGTTGCCGTAACTTGTACATTAAGCCACATATCTGTTCCCGAAAAAAATCGTCGCCCGACAACGACGATTAAGAGAACGCTTCGCATTCTCCCTAAACAATCTACGCTGCCGCAATTTTATGCACAATAAAAAAGCAGGTGACACTCCATAAACGGAATTTCCCTGCTAAAATACCAAAAGGCTGACAGCACAAACAAACCCTGTCACATCTATCTGACAAACGCATAATGTCTCTTTTATTCGCACGCAAAAAAATCCCATTTACATGAGACTATTCAACTACTTTCTTATCTCCCCTGAATCCGGGTACGAGCGCAACGAATAAATGCAGAGAACACACGCAAGCCACCTTTCTATCTATATTTTATTATAATAAACTTACCACAAATTAATGTGGGTTGTCAATTTGCTTAATTTCATTTTTACATCATTCCGTCTTACTAATATACTCCTCAGTTTTTTTGAGGAATCTTTCCACAAATTCGAGAAGTTCCTTCGTTTCTTCTTTATTTACAATATAAAAATCATCGTAATCAGAAGCATTTCTTATGCGATCAGCTTTAGCAATTTTTTGATAATCCTCTTTTGTAAAAGCAGTATTTTGGGGATGTATAAACAGAAGATTAAACTGTGATACCGCACCATTATGTGTCTCTACATCCATCTGCTGTGTTGCCAGCAATGCTTTTATACATTTTTCAATTGCATAAAAAGCTCTATTGTTTGCGGATTTATAGCAATCCATATTCACCAGTTCTTTCGCTTCACAATACAATTCTTTTGCCCTGTCAAATCGTATCGAAATCAAAGCTTTATAATGATTTTCATCCATACAATTTTACTCCTTCTGTCTCGATATTTTTAAAATATCCATACCAATTTTTTTTCTCCTCGAATTCATCATATGGAAGGAGTACAAAATTTACGATTGCAAAATATTCTAATGCAAGTTCTGTTGCTACTTCATCAATTCTATCATTATATTTCCAAGAATCCGTCCGGCTGCCTCTGGTGAGAAGCGCTATATCCACATCAGAATGCTTTTTGAAGTCCCCTCTTGCGCATGAACCATACAGAATCATTTTTACAAGATCCTTTTCCATAAATGCTCTGATCATATCAGGTACTTCTATCTTTATTTTTTCTATAATGTCACTACTCAATTCTATATTCTTCGATAATTCCATCCAGCGCATTACCTCTGTTAATCTATATCAACTTTTTTATTCCCAAATTTCTTTACCATAATTATAGTATGCACTTTCATAAAATACAATGGTTTTCACAAGTGTCGCATCTGTCCTGTAACCCAGATAAACACTATCTCTTTTAATCTATCTCAACTGCAACCGCGCTTTGTATCCTCTTCAACAAAACACCAATCCCCACCACAAGTACAATTGTCACTGCAAGACCACCTTCCGGTCCAAAAGCGCCGCCGTTTATGACATCTCTGTTGTCCACAAGACTGCTTTGGAATATGGAACACTCTGTAACCATACCGCTCACCCTGAGTCCCCAGAAATTTCCCTGCACGAGATTCCAGACACTGTGAAATGCGGCAACTCCCCAGATGCTTCCCCGTTCGATAAAATACAAAGATGCAAACACGCCGTAGAGCACCAAATTGATAAATGCCAACACACTGATTCCATTATTCAATAAATGAAGCGCCGCAAATATCAATGCATTTGACAATATTGCGACCCACATGGAATATCGTCTGCCAATCGATACCATAAGATATCCACGGCAGATCACTTCTTCGCTCATCCCCTGAAGCATAAACCCTATTGCATAAAGTACAAACATTCCAATACTGAAAGTACTCGAAACACCATTAATTTTTAGCGCACCTGTCAATACGCAGATCAGTACAGCCGCCGAAAAAAGAGCAAATCCCATACCTAATCCGACAAGATAATCCTTTCCCGCTCTCGGCTTTGCAAATCCAACCGATTCCAATTTTCTTTTCTGGATAAAACGGCAAAAAGCAATCGTGACCGCCGTCATACCAATCGTAGCAACTAACGACACAACCATATAGATATCCGAACTACCGATCGCTGCCGCTGCCGCCGTTGCCGCTTCTATATCTCCCGCTTCTGCTGCCATCCGATACGCTGTACTTTGCGAAAGAATCAATAGCTCCGCCGGTATCATACACAAGACCTGTGCGATACTGCCAACAAGAAACACTGCAACGAAAACCAAAATTTCCAGAAACCAGTTCATGCCCTTCTGCCGTTCTTGTGCATTCAAAACTACTTCCGGTTTTTGTATTTGCAACTCCATAATAATCTCCCCTCTTATTTTCTGTTTCTATTTTATGTACTACTCAATTATAAAAGAAATTATTTCTTTTGGCAAATCAGCAGCTTGCTCTATATTTTGTTGTGATACCCCCTTGTATACCACTTATTATATACTTTTGCGTATACAATTTTTTGTTGTGTGATAATACCTATAACAACGAACTATGCAATATAACGAGGTATGATACATGAAAGAATTGCGCGAAAAAATCCGAGAGCTACGCGAGGATCGCGATATAAAACAAAAGACGATTGCCGACTATTTGGGTGTCTCCCAGCAGACATATTCTAATTATGAAAACGGTTATCGCGAAATTCCCACATGGGTAGTCACCGACTTGGCTAAATACTATAAGGTCAGCACAGATTATCTTCTCGGTGCAGAAACCGGTTATCTCGGCAGTACCAACCTTAAGAAACTTTATCTGGAAAATATCACGATGCATGACGTGATGTATGATATTCAGAAATTAAAGCGAAATGAGCGGAAAGATCTGGTCAAATATATCCGTTACCTAAAGAGTCTCGAATAGAATGGAGCTTATGTATGAAAGAACTACGCGATCTGATACGCGATCTAAGAGAAGATCATGATTTGAAACAAAGAGCAGTTGCATCCTATCTGGGCGTCTCCCAACAGACATATTCCAATTATGAAAACGGACGCCGCGAGATTCCCACATGGGTCGTTGCGGCTTTAGCCAAATACTACAAAATCAGCACTGATTACCTCTTAGGTGCAGATTCCGGCTACCTTGGCAACACGAACCTTAAGAACCCGTATCTGGATGATATCACACTGCACGATATCATGTATGATATTCAGAAACTCAAACCACGTGAAAGAAGAGATCTGCTTAGATATCTCCAATATTTGAAACAACTCAGTAAGTCATGAATGCCGAATAACTGTTCATGACTTACTGGCGTATCATGTCTGTCCCCTTTTTACAAAACCACACCATAACCACAATCGAAACCACCGCCGCTGCCAATGCAAGGACAGCCCTCACTCCGAATTTCACTTCCGGTATAAACTGCATAACGAAATCCGGAAGGTTTGCGAACGCATGTGCAATAACAGCCGCGTACAAAGATTTTGTTTTCACAAAAACAATGCCAAAGCAAATCCCCATCAACGTCGCACCTAAAGCAAGCACCGCGCCGCCTGCCGGCAGATGTGCAATTCCAAAAACAGCCGCGCTTATAAATACAGCGGCCCCGTCGGGAAAACTTAGTTTCAATTTATTCAACATGATTCCGCGGCACAGCACTTCTTCCATGACCGGCTGTGCAAATAGCAGCATAAACACCATCATCACACCGCCAAGTCCCGGAATCATACCGGAATAGAAATTAACGCTTTTGCCAATCTGCTCTGCATTGTCAAAAGACAGGTCATATGTAATAAATGCCCATGCAAGTGAGAGTAAAAACGCTGCCAGTGCCGGGTAAATGTATAGTCCTGCTTTGAGCGGCGCCATGCTCCACTCTTCTCTTATATCTTTCTTGCGAATCTTGTTAAATAAGATAAAAAGTGCAATCGTAAGCACGTTAGACACAAGCGTTATAAGCAGGAGATGGTTCATACTGAAATCAATCAGACCGTTCTGATCCTGAATCCCCGACACGGTGCCAATCATCATAAACGCCATTTGTACTATAAGCTGAAATATAAAATATAACACAAAATAAAGTAGTGCCTGCACAACATTTTTCATATTCTTCTGTCTCCTATGGTTTGCGATTCTCTTACCTCTCAAATATGCGCTTACGCACAGATGTGGCTCCCTTTCGAGACACTTCTACAGATGCAGCTCAATTTGGCATCATATCTGTTATTATAGCACAGCTCAATTTATTCCACAAAAATTATATTATTTTTCAAAAAGTGTTGACTTCAACGTAACGTGATACTGTATTCTTTAATTGCGGGAACAGAAAAGATATCTGCCGGCATTTCTATCCTGTTTCTCCGTCAATAGAAAAAGCCAAGTGAAAGGAGCCGGACACGATGCAATCTATCAGCCAAGTTGCCAAGCTAACAGGCATCAGCACGCGCACATTGCAATACTATGACGAGATCGGGCTGCTGAAACCAAGTAAATTAACTCAATCGGGCTATCGCCTGTACGATGATGAAGCCTTGCAAACCTTACAGCAGATACTATTCTTCAAAGAATTAGGTTTCAGGTTGAAAGATATCAAGATGATACTGAACGCTCCCGATTTTGACAGGATTGCCGCTTTTAAAAAGCAAAAAGAGCTGCTCTTGTTAAGACGCAATCGGACGGACAGACTAATCCGACTCCTTGACCGCTTAGAAAAAGGAGAGCAATGTATGAGTTTTAAAGAGTTTGACCTGTCCGATTATATCAAAGCGCTGGAAGATTTTAAAAAGCGAAGCAGTGACGATGTAATCAGACATTGGGGCAGTATCGAAAATTATGATATGTTTATGCAGAAGATTAAGGACGATGAAGAACTTGTAGCCAGACTTGCCATCAAACAATTCGGAAGCGTAGAAAAATATACCGAAGCCATGAAGTATAATTTGGAACACTTTTCAGAGATTATGGACAGATGGCAGTCTCAAATTCCGGAGGAAATAAAGCAAAATGATTTGTTCCTAAAACTGGCTTCCCATAAGGAGAAAGAAGTTTCTTCTGACGAAGTACAGCACGTTGTCAAGGAAATCATCGCTTTTGCACAGGGCAATGCCACATCGGAATTGTGCGGAAATCAAGACGGTTATTGTAACATGATTATAGACCTCTATTCCAATGATTATCTGAAAGCTGTGACAGATAGCAAATATGGTGAAGGCTCCTGTGATTATATTGTAGAGGCGTTTCAGTATTACATTATGAATGTTGATACAAGAGCCGATATTGATAAGTAGAAAGGATGTATTTTAAATGAGTAGTGCAGTAAAAGATATTGCCAAAAACGGCACTATTCCCCATAGCGCTATTAATTGGGACTGATAAAGACGGTCTATTATGAACTCAAAATTATTTTTTTACCCCGCCAAAAGGCGGGGTATTTAATTCAGGCTTAATGCCCAGAGGAATAAATCTTAATCGCCTCAGCCGTAAACTTCGCAGTTCCCTCGCCGCCGGCGCGATCAATATTGTCGGTAAATTCCCCACAGTCGGCATACATCTGCCCAAGGCTCGCAAGGATATCATTAGAGCATTGATAGAAATGCTCCGTAATATAGTCCTGCAGTTTCTTCACAAGATTTTGAGCATCGGCAGATTCCGGTGCGGTATCCTTTAACTTCCCGAAGTCTGCAAATATCTGCATAAATTCTTCCATTACAGAATGCTCTTCTTCTTTGCTTATGCCTGCTGCCTTTTTCTCAAATTCCTGATACTCAGCAGTTTTGCCCCACTGTTTCTTTGCCCTCTTTGCATATTCATCGATTTTTTGCGTATCAAATACTGAAAAATCCATCGTTTTCACTCCTTCACATTGTATTCTACGGGCAAAGTCGATCAAATTTTCCAGATGTTCTTTTTTCATTGTAAGCAATGTAATTTGTTGCTCCAATGCCTTATTTCTGTCAAAATCCGGTCCGGATAATATTGTTTTGATCTCCTTTAGCGGAAATTCCAATTCACGAAACAGTAAAATCTGCTGCAGCTTTTCCATAGCTGTATCGTCATACAGCCGGTAACCGGACTCTGTGTACTCAGTCGGTTTCAAAAGTCCGATCTTGTCGTAATATTGCAGAGCGCGTATACTCACTCCGGTCAATTTACTTACTTCATTTACTGTCATCATCGTCATTCCCTCCCGTGTAAACATACAATAAACTATTACGTAACGTAGGAGTCAAGAGATTTTTACATAATTAATCATTCCACTCAGCACCAAAATGATTTATCAAGCAAATCTTTTAACAGATCATCCGGCACTTCTCCATCAGGTTTAATAGATTTCCAATGTTATATAATAGGGCTCATCATTTTCTCTAATATCTCAATCAGCGACAGATCCGCCGGAAGCCACTGCACATCATACAATTCTTTCTTTGTAAGCCATCTGGCGGCTTCTGCTTCTTTGAGCACCAGCCTGCCCGCATTCACTTTCGCCAAGAAGCACCCCATTGAAAGATGGAATGCCGGATAATCATATTCTATGGTATGTATCATACTGCCCACTTCGATATCAGTGTCCAGCTCTTCCCTAATTTCTCTGATAAGTGCATTCTCCGGGGTTTCCCCTTCTTCAATTTTGCCGCCCGGAAATTCCCACTGTCCTTTGAACTCTCCGTAGCCTCTGGCTGTTGCAAATATCTTCGAGGGGTTCTCCATGTCGTCACAGATGATTGCTGCTACTACCCGTATTGTTTTCATAGTGTGTTCTCCTCAACCGCTATTCCGCTTTGCAGATAACGAAGCAAATCCTCCCTCACCGGATGATGCATCTTAACCCGCACTTTTGAAATAGCTTCTTTCTTCCCTTTATTGTTTTCTTTTTCTGCCTCTTTTACATCTACGATATCAAACTGTCCCATATAATAGAAATTACTTTCGGCATCACTTTTTTTGACAAACAAGCGTTTGCGCTTCGCAGTGATTACATCCTGCATATAAGAACTGCCAATGCCTTTACCGATCTGAGAATCCCAACGGAAAATCATATTATCTTCAAACATATCCGCATAATCGGGCTTGCCTTCTACATAATTCTTATCATCGTCTGCCTGTTCCTTATGATATGTAACAAAAATAAAAACATCATCATCTATACGCTTCATTCCATACATGATCGATGATAAGTCCTTCCCGCAATTCATGAGAAGGCTTACATCTCTTCTCGAATATTTCTCATACATAACAAAAGGAGTTTCGTCATTTCCTCTCACCATATACTTATCTGCATATCGCTTTAATCCCACCGATACAATGTCATCAATCTGATCATAAAACTCTTTATGTTCCAAGCGATTGGCAAAACTGCTCATTCTGTTAAGATTTCTTTTTTCATCATAATCGAGCACATCTATATGACAAAACTTCTGATATTCCTCCTCCTTACTGACAAAATGTCCCTGCAGTACATCGATTGCGTTTTCAACATATTGTAATTTAAAATCATAGTCATATTTTTTCTTAAAGTCTGTCTGCAAACGCTCGATGGAAACACAATCGCACATCACGACTGCCTTCAAAATTTCCAGTTCATATGGACGTGCTCCACTCAAAATCGTTTTAGACAAATATTCTAAAGTCAATTTTTCCTGATCTGTCAAGGAACATATATAAGTGTCCTTTTCCATTGCTTCCAGAAAAGCATAGTATGTTTTATACTCTTTTATTATAACAAGTGGATCAACTTCTCCATTTTCATAAAAATCTAACAGATATGGAATTCGTCCCAGCCTGTTTTTAAGTGATACATAACTATCCTTGATAATCGTCCTGATACCACGAATTTTATCGATGGATTTGAATATTTTATCTTTTGCCACTTCATCAAAATGTATTGTAGACACTCCCGGTATCGTACTGTTTCCACTAATCACATATTTTCTGATAGTATCCGCGTTGTATGTACGGTCTCCCGACAACGCAACAGGAATCATAAAATTATTCGTATAATTACCAATAAAATCTAAAACTACAACATATTCCTTATCTTCTGCCTTACGCAAACCCCGTCCTAACTGCTGAATAAATACGATCGGCGACTCCGTCGGACGTAACATAATAACCTGATTAACCTCTACGATATCAACGCCTTCATTTAGAATCTCAACTGAAAAAATATAATCTAAAGGCCGTCTATCATCTGTTGACTCACTCTCGTCCATTGCCAGTCTCTCAAAGGCTTCTATGCGCTCATCCTCTGATGCATCGCCGTTCAGAGAAATCGTTCTATATCCCAATGCATTAAACTTATCCGACAATTCCTTAGACTCATCAATCCGACTGCAAAACACCAAACCTTTCACACGCTCACCGCTATAACCATAATACTCCGCCTGCTCAACGATATGCTTTACGCGCTCATCACAAACAAGCTGTCTAAAGTCTTTCGCCAACATTTTTGTTGTCTTAAGCGTTTTATCCTTCACCATAGAAAGATCACTGATTCCGAAATAATGAAACGGGCAAAGAAGATTTTGTTCCATCGCCTGTTGAAGTCTGATTTCATAGGCAATCTGATGATGAAAAATTTCGTATATATTTCTACCTTCTTCATGGTCATCACGTTTGTCTGGAGTCGCCGTCATACCAAGCCATAACTTTGGCTTAAAGTAACCCATAATCTTCTGATAGGAATTAGCTGAACTATGATGTGCCTCATCCAAAATAATACAATCAAAATCCTCCGGTTTATAATGAGTAAGATGATCTTCTCTAGTTAAAGTCTGAACTGTCGCGAACACATAATCTTTGTCATACTCATGGTATCCGGCACCAACAAGCCCCATAGAAACATTGTTTCCGAATACTTTTTCATAGGATCGCTTTGTCTGCCGAGCCAGTTGTCCTCTATGTACAAGGAAAAGTACTCGTTCAAACTCAAGCTCACGCATAGCGAATGCTGAAGCATAGGTTTTTCCCGTACCTGTAGCAGATATAAGCAAGGCTCGCTCTTCGCCGGAGGCTATAATTTTACGCAGATTACTAATAAATCCAATCTGCATCTCATTAGGTCTTAGTCTATATTTCTCTATAGATGGAATTATTTCTTGCTTAGCTAATTCCCGCTGTTTCTTTATAATCCGATAACGTTCTTGATAAGCCTCAAAAAAATCATCATATTCCAATGTGTGAACTGATTCCCACAACTGTGAAAATTCTTCAACCAACTCACTGGTAACTTCACCCTGCTCTGTAGAAACAATCTTCGTATTCCATTCTTTATTGCTAGTGAGCGCGGCACCTGTCATATTAGAACTGCCTATAATAATGCGATATATCTCTTCCTTCCTAAAAATATATCCTTTTGTGTGAAAATCGGCGTCTGACGCCTCAGCATCATACATTTTAAGAGTAATATTTTTTAATTCATGAAGCTTCTCTAATGCTGCCGGCTCGCTAAAACTTAAGTAATTCGTTGTGAGAATTTCGCCCGGAATCTCTCGTTTCTCCAGTTCCTTTAACGTCTGCAAAAGAGGTGTGATTCCTCCCATTGTGATAAAAGCAACACTGATCTGAAAACAGTCGCATGCCAAAAGCTCATCCTCGATAGAAGATAATACCTTTTTACCTTCTTTGTGATTATTAGAAACAAATTGAGGCCTGTATGATATGTTAGAAGCCACACTGCCATCTATATATGCTGTTTTATATCCATTATAAAGCTCGTTGATAATAGTTTGATCCATCGTATCCTTACTCTTTCGCTCTCAAAACAACCGCATTCTCTCCCAAAACCTCACCAATAATCCGAAGCTCCAGAGCCTTTCTCTCCTCCAAGTGCGCCAGTAGCCCTTCCAATCCCATTAAAGCACGCGCCTTCCCAAGAGGTGATTCCTCCAGATACCTGACCATCATCGGAAACCACAACTCGTTTCCTTGATCGTCAGAACGCTCTTTTCTGATCACATCGATTGCACCCGGAACATCGTCCACGTTTAAATAGATAATCTTGTACGGTTTGCCATCCAGAACATCTTTTAATTCTCTATAGAAATCCATAATCTCATCATCGCGCATCATGAAATACAACATCTGATTTTCGATAATATTCTGGAAAATGGAACATTCAAAAATCTGCCCTTCTCCGTTCCACCTTTTGAAGCGCTCAAAAATCACTTTTTCAAAGGATTCTCTGTCCAGATTACCGTTATATATTTCATATTTTTCCAAGTTCTTGTGAAAGCCCGGAATATCTGTCAGTATCTGTGTGTAACAGATAATTCTTTTATCTTCCTCTGCAACTGTTTTTTCCTTAATCTCTTCTTCAATTGACGGATACTCACTTAACACACGCTGATACTGTTCTTCTGTAACATAAGCGCACCACGCCAGTTCCACGGGCGAATAGTCGCCTTCATGAAAAACCTGATAATCGCTAAGATGTTCAGATAACTTCTGTACAAAAGTACTTTTTCCGGCGCCTTGTAAACCTTCTATAAAATAATTCGTTTTTCGCATTAAAACTACTCCTGTCAAAGTTTTCTTATAGGTCTGCCATAAATTTCTTGCTGTCAGGACAATATTTCCTAATCAGTTCTACTACCTGATCAAACTGCTTGCCATTCTCCAGATAAATTTTATCACGTTCCTCACCTTTTTTGGAAACCGCATCCGGTTTATACTCTATCACAAGAGAAATCCCCATTGTTATATTCTGCATGATACGATAATCACCCATACGATAACGCACTCTTGATTTTTCTTCCTCAGCGTAAATATCATCGATATCCGCTACACGGATAAAACGGCAACTCAAGTCCCTGACAAACATAAAATAGTCCGGTCCTGCGATAAACCGGCACGGGTACTTATCCATTGCCGTATTCAAAAAGTGAAGTTTCCCATAGTTGCCGCTCTCCATCTGGCGGAGAAAAGTGTTTCTGTCCTCCTCCTTCTGAAAAAATGCTGCAATCGACCTCTCATAAGCCGCCCGCACCTTTTTGATTGATGAAAATTTATTTTGAACCCAGAAGCAAAACCAGACAAACAAAGCAATCACACAACCTATCGGAAAATGAATGCGAAAAACCGAAGCCGCATCACCACCCACCGCAAATCCGAGTGCTACCATTCCCACCACACTGCATGCCATCCACAGATATACCATTCTGGTTTGTTTCTGGCTAAATTCCTTTAAAGCATCAGCATACTCTTTCATTTCTTCATCTAACCAGCGTTTCATTTGTTCGTCCATTTTGTCCTCCATTCTGGAGCGTTTACACGACAGTACGGTACAAATGTGAAATTTGCTCCTGCCCTCAATCAAATCTGTGACGCTCCGACATTTTTATTTTAATAAAATCTTACCATAACTTATTGTTCCAAACAACCTTACGCTATATAATCTATACATACCGTCGTGTACAAAAATACGGTTAAAACGCCACAACAACACGCCACATGTCGTGCTGTCTACCAAAAATCACCCACTAGCAGAAGGAGGTCACGTATGCCAATTATCAAAGGATTAGAATGGACATTTGACACTGTAGCACAACAATATGAAAAATTGCGCCCCGAATATGTTCCCGCTTTGTACGAGGATCTTTTCAACTATAAACCACTCGACGAAACATGCCGTGCCCTTGAAGTAGGAATCGGCGGCGGACAGGCGTCTCTCCCTATTTTAAAAACAGGATGTCAGTTAACTGCCGTCGAGTATGGAGAGAATTTCTCTAATCTGTGCCGTTATAAATTTCGAGAATATCCCAACTTTTCAGTTGTGACATCTAAATTTGAAGATTTTGCCGGTGAAAGCAATTCCTATGACCTAATCTATTCCGCCTCTGCATTCCACTGGGTTCCGGAAGAACTAGGTTATCCAAAGGTATTTGATCTATTGAAAAGCGGAGGCGTCTTTGCCCGATTTGCCAATCATCCTTACGAAGATAAAGGCAGACCGGAACTTAGTCAGGCAATCCAGAAAGTATATGACATGTATAAGCCGGGATCTGCAGAGCCAGCCGAATACAGTGAACAATCTGCTAAAGAACGGGCGGACATCGCGCAGAAATATGGTTTTGTGGATATCTGTTATAAACTCTATCAGCGTACGCGGTCATTTACCGCCAAAGAATATATCGCACTGCTCGGAACATACTCCGATCATATGACTCTGGAAGACGAACCGAAAAAGGCATTGTTTTCCGGAATAGAAGATGCAATTAACCAGTATGGCGGCAAGATTACCATATATGATACGATTGACATAGAGTTTGCAAGGAAGCCCTGATAGAAATCAAGGCTTCCTTACGCATCTCATTCCAGCTACTGCTTTTTCTCAAAAGCAGCTTTTAGTTCGGCTGCTGCCCGTTTAATGTCCGGCTGTGCGATGATTGCCGAAACAACTGCCAGTCCATCCACCCCTAACTTGGCAAACTCCGCGGCATTTCCTGTATGAATCCCGCCGATTACTACAATAGGGATTTGAACCGCCTGTCTGATCGCGCATAGTTCACTCATTGGCACAAGCTTTGCATCTTTCTTTGTTTTTGTTGGAAACATTGCGCCCACACCCAAGTAATCGGCGCCATCATCCTGCGCCCGCACTGCCTCCTGCAAAGTCGATGCCGACACGCCAAGCAGCATCTCCCTGCTAATCATCTTCCTCACTGCAGATGCCGGTATATCATTCTGTCCAATATGTACTCCTGCCGCATCAACTGCAAGCGCTATATCTGCTCTGTTATTGATGATTAAAGGAATACTGTATCGGTCTGTAATCCGTTTTATTTCTTTTGACGAATGATAGAAATCCAACGACGATATATTACTTTCCCGTAACTGCACCATAGTACAGCCTCCTAAAATCGCCTGTTCCACTGCCTCACACAAGGTTGTCGTACTCATACAGGTACGGTCTGTAACCAGATAAATAGAATAATCAAATGTCATAATTTTCTTCCCTGCCTTTCTACTCGTATAATCCCTTTTGATATAAGTCATAAAAGTGATGTGTCGGACCATTCCCTTTTCCGATTGAAAGCGAATGCCTGATTGCGGTCGTGACATAATCCTTCGCCACGCTCACCGCCTCCTGCACATCCAGTCCTTTGGCAAGCCCGGATGCAATTGCCGAAGAAAAAGTACAGCCTGTGCCATGCGTATTTTTGGTATTGATTCGGGTCGTCTCAAAATAGTAGAATTGTTTCCCGTCAAACAAAACATCCACCGCATTTCCAACAGCATGACCCCCTTTCACAACTACTGTTTTAGCTCCCATAGCACATATTTTCCGCGCCACTGTTTCCATGTCCCTAACCGAAGATATTTTCATGTCCACTATTTTTTCTGCTTCAGGAATGTTAGGAGTCAGAACATCGGCAATAGGAATAATCTTTTGAATTAACGTGTCAATTGCCATCATATCCATAAGCGGGCAGCCGTTTTTGGCATACATCACTGGGTCAATAACGATATTCTCCGGCCTGTAATACTCCATTCTTTCAGCAACAGCCTCCATGCATTCCGGCGAAGACAGCATACCGATTTTCACAGCATCGACCTCAATATCTTCAAAAACAGCGTTAATCTGTTTTCCCACCATATCAGGTGCAATATCCTGAATGTCAATGACTCGGCTTGTATTCTCCGCAACAACAGAGACGATAACGCTCATGCCATAGACACCGTGCGCAGAAAATGTTTTCAGATCCGCCTGTATCCCTGCTCCACCACTGCAATCGGAACCCGCAATACTTAATACTTTTTTCATTGATAAACTACCTCCTTGAATTTAAATGATTTTATATATGCTTCTAAAATAAAAAAATAGAGCCTCAAATAGTAAGAAGCTCTTTCAAAAACGCAAAAAACGGCGTAAGAAATTGCTTCCCTACGCCGGTATTAGCCGACAGGTCCAGAGG
>CAMXBD010000005.1 GCA_947179245.1 uncultured Lachnospiraceae bacterium
GCTCATGTGACCCATCTTTATAATGCCATGCCGCCCTTTACACATAGAAAGCCGGGAGTAATCGGTGCAGCAGCGGAAGATACGAAGACGGAGGCGGAGCTGATCTGTGACGGTATCCATATTCATCCCAGTGTTGTCAAAAGTACTTTTAAACTTTTTGGAGCTGAGCGCATGGTGCTCATCAGTGATAGTATGATGGCGACAGGAATGGAGGACGGAGAGTATGCACTTGGCGGTCAGCCTGTGCATGTTCAGGGAAACAGGGCGACTCTTGCGGACGGGACTATCGCGGGCAGCGCGACGAATTTATACGATTGCATGCACACAGCAGTCAGAATGGGCATATCCAAGGAAGAAGCTGTCAGAGCGGCATCTTTCAATCCTGCCAAGGCAGTCGGAATGGAGGATGAATGCGGAATGCTTAAGGAAGGCAGGAAAGCAGATATACTCATTGCAGACAGAGAGTTTAATCTACGGGAAGTGATCAAATCCGGCATAACGGTGACGGAACAATAAAGGGCAGATATTGATCAAATAAAAAGTTCTTTTGCTTTTTTCCATTGAGTATGATAGAATAGACCCGATTTAGATGAACCTGATGTTTAATACCCCGCAATCAGTGGTGGTGTTGTTGATTTAAGTCAGCCGGAGCGAATGTGCGATGTTCGATAGGGGACGTGAGCTCCGCAGGGGGAGAGATTATGAAAAATGGAAAAAAGGCTGCTTTAGCGGCGGGCATAGCAGTAGTGTTTCTGGCAGCATGTGGCAGTAAGGCAGATGAAACTGTGGCTTCCGGAGAAATGGTAGTACCGGAGATGTCTTCAGAGGATTTATTAGTGAGTTCATTGGAATATCTGTTGATAGATGATACGGAAGAGCAGCAGGAATCTCAGAATCAGGATGGTGAGCAGGAATCCGGAAATATCATAAATGAAGAAGTTGAGAAAACGGAGGATCCGAAGCAGGAGCCAGATGAGGAACAGGGCGAGAAGGCGGTCATCTACTATGGGAACGGGGGTTCTTCTGAGCTGAAAGAGGAAACCGTTGTTCTTCAGGAAAAAACAGCGGATGAACTGATTAGTGCGCTTGCAAAACATAATATCGTGTCGTTGGACACGAAAGTTCTTTCCTTTGAAGAGAAAGAGGAGGATGGTGTTAAAGTACTGTATCTGGATTTGTCCAAGTCGGCAGGTGAATATCTGCGGACAATGTCTAAAGAGGCAGAGAGCATCATCATTGCGTCTATTACAAATACGTTTATAGAAAATTATGACGCTGAAGCCGTTTACCTCATGATAGAAGGAGAGGCATTTGCTGCATTCAATGGAGAGCAGAGTAAACTTCCTCTGATACAGGAGAAAGAATAGGAACAAAGAAGACTTATGGAAAGAAGGGATAGCATGGCGGACATTAGTGCGCGGGAGCAGCTTATTTTTGATATAGCGCAGACAGAGTGGGAATTATTTCAGCATGTATATAATACAGGCGGAAGAGCATCCTGTCAGGATGATCCCGATACATTTTTTAAGATGCGCATGAGCCAGTGGATGGTCTATTCTGACGAAGTGCTTTACAGTTATCAGGAAGACTGCAGGAAAGCTATGGAGGAAGGAAGAAATCTTGTATTTGAGAAGTACGGCAGGATGATGGAAAGTACCTTCCCGGAAGAATATGAGGAGATCAAAGATCATCTTCCCGATGTGTCTGAGAAAACGGATATCGTGGAGAAGATTGTGAAGATCAATCTGGAATGGGATGCCCAGATGCTTCGGGATTATCCGAATCTGAGAAGCAGGGGCAGAGTGCTTACTACGGCAGAGGACGGCATTATGGCGGGTTCCTCCATGGAGAGCTATCTGAGAGGTGAATTGCTGACATATTCCATGCATACACTGGAGTTGATCTGGCAGGAGACAGAAGAAGCTCATAAGAAAGGCGAGAGCCTGCTAAAACAGACTATCGCCAATGAAACACTATTTTACGGTTACAGTTCTCTTGAAGAAGCGGAAGAGAAGCACAGTTAGAAATGCAGGCGTCTGCGCACTTCGTTGCGCAGGCGTTTTTTAGCGAGTATTGTGATCAAGGCGATATCAATGATCACGCATACAGTCAGAACCACCGCTGACCAAGTGATTCGGTAAGGGCGTTCTAATATGCGCCGGATCAATAGTTCCAAAGTCACGCAGAAAGCGGGAATCTCCACAAATATGCAGAGGGCGCATGACAGGATTGTAAGCGGGAAGAATTTTGATAACAGGGGAAACAATTCCGCAAGTATTGTCAGGATGGTTACGATGGGAAGTCCCATCTGCCAGAACCATGTATTCGATCTGGTTAAAAAGGTAATCAGATATAGATAGACCGCTACCGATAAGCCGTCAGCGAGCAGAGACAGATAGATAGGGGTCTTGCAGTGAAACACTGCCGGAAAACTGAATACGAAAAGGCATAAGCAGCTTCCGATCACGAGCAGCGACCAGAGTGAAGAATTAAATACTAACAGATTCAGCAGAAGACAGGTCACTCCGGTGGCAGTCAATACTACGCTGATCAGGATTCCCAGATCTTTTCTTTTCACTACTTCCACCTGACCCTTGTCGGTAGGATAAGGAGAAGGCGGTATTTTTTTATTTAATTCGTTAGGATTGATAACAGGTGTATGGCAGAGAGGACATTCTGTCAGGGATGCCTCCAGCTCGACGCCGCAGTTTACGCAGTAGGACATATTGTTTTCCTTCTTTCTTTGTTTTCAGGGTATGGCGGACGTGTTATGTCAACCATATTGAATGCTATGAATCTTATTCGATACTTAGGTCGCGATTACTTTCAATTTTTACATGAATACCATCCTGTACCAGCTTACGGAAGAAATAACGTTCTACGTCAGCTTCCACAATACTGCTGGCGAAGTTGATGGTCAGGATGTCTTCAAAGCTGATAATGGCACAATTGGTACGTGATGAAAAGGGTTGGCCCATATAGATGTCAAACCGTTCTATATAAGGCTTCATGTCTTCGGGCACATGCAGGGCGCCCATATTGGTCAGTCCGGCGGATGAATTTTTATCCTGTACTTTTGTATAAAAGGTGCGCACCACGAAATCCTTAATGAAAAGCGGCACAACGCGGATGAATGGGTTACGCTGGGTTGAGGCATTGGTAGTGATATCACCCCGCAGGAATTTATCATTGATATGATAACGCATGTGATTGTGCACATGTTCTACGATTTCTTCAAAAGTATAGTCGCCCAGCCGGGGATCAACAAAAGGATACACCATAGTGATAAAATTGCGCAGTGTTTTGGATGGGAAAAAACGGCGCAGGTTTACAGGCATGGCGATACGTACCGGACGCAGTCTGATATGGAAATCGGTAGTCTGCTTCTGCAGCAGTGCATAGAGCAGAACTGAGTTTAAATATTCCGTGATGCTGGCGTTATATTTCTTGGCAACAGCCATGACTTCACGCACGGACAGAATCCCGTCTATGATGTTCAGCGTATAAAACGGCTCCTTGGTTCCCCGTACACGATAAGTTTTTTCAGCGGGCCGGGGCGGGCATACCTGAGCGTTGGCATAACGCATATATGCGTCCTCCAGTTCTTCGGGATCGGGTTCCTCATTGATATTTAAGACGAAACCTTCGGGTTTCACAGGGTGTCCGAGCAGTCCAAGATAAGTGGCAGTCAATGTCTGTAAGAGGCACATGCCTCCGGTGCCGTCACCGAGACAGTGGTGTGCTTCTAACGCGATGCGGCTGCCGTAGTAATATACCCGAATAAGATAACGATTGTTACCTTTAAAGTGCATGGGCATACAGGGATTCTTGATATCTTTTTTCACGTAAGGACCGGGGCGGTTATTAGGTTCTAAATAACGCCAGAACAACCCTTTACGAATTGCCACTTTGTAAGTGGGAAAACGGACAAGCGTCATGTCGAGAGCCTTTTGCAGCAGTTCCGGATCAATGGGCTCCTTGAGTACAACGGACAGCCGATACACGGAGGAAAAGTCACGGCGCTGCAAAGTAGGATAGACGATGGCGGACAAATCCAGCTTATACCAGACGTCTTTCCTGTTTTTGACAGAAGGTTTCACTATTTGATTTAACGTATTTTGATGTCTTGTTTTTTTCATATCATAGATATAATATCATAAATATAGAGTTTTATGTCAGAGTATTTACATATTTTAATGAAGAGAGGGAGAGTATATGGCAATTTCGGATAAAAAAAATGCGAATTTAATGAATCTGATCAAGAGGATGCATGGTGTGGTGGAGAATACGGATATTGAGAAACATCGTCAGTCTCAAGATCATTTCGGGGCGCTGTTAGGAACGAATAAAGATGTGCTGACACAGGTTTTGGATATCCCAGCCCAATCTCCCGGAGAGAATGCAATTCATGCGGAATGGAATTATGTAAACCGGGCGCATATGAAAAAATATGTGATCTTATATTGCCACGGCGGTGGTTATTCCACCGGAAGCAGCCTCTATGCCAGAACGCTGACAGGTAAACTTGCAATGTCAACTTCCATGGATGTACTCAGCTTTGACTATCGTCTGGCGCCTGAAAATCCATATCCGGCAGCCACGGAAGATGCCATGCGTGTGTGGAACTTTTTGATGCTGCTTGGCTATGGTGCGAGGGATATTATTCTGGCGGGAGATTCCGCAGGAGGTAATCTGGCATTGTCTCTGACTTTGCAGCTGAAAGCGGAGGGAAGGCTTCTTCCACGCGGACTTGTGTTGATGTCGCCGTGGACTGATCTCACATCATCGGGTAAATCCCATGAGACGAAAGCCGGGATCGATCCTGTTCTCAATGCGGGTTATCTGGCGGACATGATTCACAACTATGCGCCGGAACAGAACCTTGAAGATCCTTTTATCTCCCCGCTTTTTGGCGATTATGACGGTTTTCCGCCAACTTACATCCAAGTGGGAGATAATGAGATTCTTCTTGACGATTCCGTCATGCTCTATAAGAAGCTGTTAAAAGCAAATGTATCAGTCAAATTGGACAAGTTCGACGGGATGTGGCATGTTTTTCAGATGTCGCCTTTTAAGACGGCTTATGAGGCGATGGATAAGAATGCGGAGTTTATTTATGATATTTGCCGGTAACAGAAGTAAATTCCTTCGGAATTAACTTCGCGAGATTCGCTGCGCGAACTCGGAATATATGGTGAATTAACTTCGCGGGATTCGTTGCGCGAACTCGGAATATATGGTGAATTAACTTCGCGGGATTTGTTCCGCGAACTGGGAGAAGGTAGTATTTTCATAGACAAAACTCTTTATCTGGCAATTAAGGTAACTCCTTTTAAGAATAATTTTGTGGTAGAAAAAAGGATTTGGCTGACAGGCATAGAATAATATAAGTAGAACGGTTGTTTTGCGTAGGAAGAAAGGCAGTACCATGAATATACGTGAAAGTTTGGAGCAGTGGGAGAAAGAGTACTTAAGCCCCTATGCCATGCTCAGTATGGATTCAAAGGGAAGGCTCAGACCGGAAGAGCAGTGTGATATCAGACCGGTATTCCAGCGGGATAGAGACAGAATCATACATAGTAAGTCTTTCAGACGCCTGAAGGACAAGACACAGGTTTTTCTGACACCGGAGGGTGATCACTACAGAACCCGTCTGACCCATACACTGGAAGTCAGCCAGACGGCAAGGACAATCGCTAAGGCGCTTCAGCTCAATGAAGATCTGGTGGAGGCGATTGCGCTGGGTCATGATCTGGGACATACGCCTTTCGGGCATGCCGGGGAACGCGCGCTCAACCGGGTATGTACTTACGGTTTTAAACACAATGAACAGAGTGTGAGAACGGTAGACCTGCTGGAAAAGGATGGACAGGGAATCAATCTTACCATGGAAGTCCGTGACGGTATTCTGAATCATCAGACCTCCAGTATGCCGGCGAGTCTGGAGGGTAAGATTGTAAGATTAGCAGACAAGATAGCATATATTCATCATGATATGGACGATGCTGTCCGCGGCGGTATCCTAAGAGAAAGTGATGTGCCGGAGGAGATTAGTTCCGTCATCGGGTACACTTGTGGACAGAGGCTGGATTTTTTTATTCATAATATTGTAACGAACAGCAGAGGTAAGAATGATATCTGTATGTCGCCGGAGGCGGCACAGGCAATGCAGAAGATGCGGGAATTTATGTTCCGCAATGTCTATAAGAATCCTATAGCCAAAGGGCAGGAAAATAAGGCGGAGAGTCTGATTATTACGCTGTATGAGTATTATATGAGCCATACGGAGAAATTACCGGACTTCTTAAACAGACTTTACCTGAATGGGGAGCCGATTGAAAAGATCGTGTGTGATTACATTGCCTCTATGACGGACCGGTTTGCCATAGCGCAGTATCAGGAAATCTATATTCCGAAGACTTGGCATGGCTAGGCGGGCATAAGAGATTATAATTAAAGAACAAGAAGGGATATAATGTATTATCCGGAAGAACTGATTGAAGAGATCAGGATGAAAAATGATATAGTAAACGTGATTTCGGGATATGTCCGTATGCAGAAGAAAGGAAGCAGTTATTTTGGGCTGTGTCCGTTCCATAATGAGAAATCGCCTTCCTTTTCGGTATCTCCGGCAAAACAGATGTATTATTGCTTCGGGTGCGGGGCAGGCGGCAATGTCATAACGTTTGTTATGGAATATGAGAATGCCACTTTTCAAGAAGCGGTCAAGATGCTTGCAGACAGGGCGGGCGTCAATCTTCCTGAAATGGAGTATACCGAGGAGACGAGACAGAGGGAGAGCAAACGCACCAGACTGCTTGAAGTCAATAAGGAGGCGGCTAAGTATTATTACTATATGCTGCGTACCCCCAGAGGGAAGACGGGATATCAATACCTGTCAGGACGGCAGTTGTCGGAAGAGACTATGAAGAAGTTTGGGCTCGGCTACGCTGACGGTGCAGGATCTGATCTGACGGCATATCTTAAGTCCAAGGGATATTCCGATGAATTGATTAACGAATCCGGGCTGATTGCCTTTGATGAGAAGAGGGGAATGCATGATAAGTTCTGGAACAGAGTCATGTTCCCGATTCAGGACAGCAATCACCGGGTGATCGGATTCGGCGGACGGGTGATGGGAGATGCCAAACCAAAGTATCTCAACTCGCCGGAGACAATGATTTTTGATAAAAGCCGTAATTTATACGGATTAAATTTTGCCAGAACATCGCGCAAAGGCAATATTATTCTGTGTGAAGGATATATGGATGTGATCGCCATGCATCAGGCGGGATTTACACAGGCGGTCGCGTCGCTGGGAACAGCTTTTACGATGGGACAAGCCGGACTGCTCAAGCGTTACACCGAGGATGTACTGCTTGCTTACGACAGTGATGGTGCCGGTGTAAATGCGGCGCTTCGAGCTATCGGGATATTGAGACAGTCGGGGCTTCGGGGCAGGGTCATAGACATGCAGCCTTACAAAGACCCCGATGAATTTATGAAGAATATGGGTGCCGATGCCTTTCAGGAGAGAATCGATCAGGCGCAGAACAGTTTCTTTTTTGAGCTTAAGATACTGGAGCGGGATTACCGCATGGAGGATCCTGAATCCAAGACCGCATTCCACAGAGAAATCGCTAAGAAGCTGTGCGGTTTTGAGGAAGAGGTGGAGCGGGAGAATTATATAGAATCCGTGGCGCAGAAGTATAATATCGGATTTGAAAATCTGCGTAAACTGGTAAGTTCTTACGCGGCAAGAACGGGGCTGGTGCAGCCGGTGGAACGGCCGAAGAGTACTGTTGCGAAGAAGAATACACCGGAGGAGAATGTGAAGAAATCTCAGAGACTGCTGCTGACATGGATTACGGAGGAACCTGACGTTTATCCAAAGGTCAAGCCTTACATTACGGCACAGGATTTTACGGAAGAGTTATACCGGCAGGTGGCGGACAAGCTGTTTGCGGACTTAGAGCGGGGGCAGTATAATCCGGCGGCGATCATCAGCGCATTTGAGGAAGAAGAGAAACAGCGTGCCGTGGCTGAGATCTTTAATACGAAGCTTGAGGAGCTTCCCACGGACAAAGAGCGGGGAAAGGCATTCCACGATATTCTCTGCGCCGTGAAACAGAGCAGCTTCGACTATTATTCGGAAAGAATGGGCTCTGACATGAGTGCTTTAAATCAGGTAATATCCGGTAAAAAGGCGCTGGAAGAACTTAGAAAAACGCATATTTCCCTGTAATAAGGGCAAGCTATTCGCAGAAGACTGTCAAAGAATAGACTTAGGTTACGGCGGATGGAATATAGAACTTGAAACATAGGAAGGATGGACCAAGTAATGGACGAAAATGTACAGGCAAAGTTTGAAGAGCGTCTCAAAGACCTCTTGGCGATTGCGAAGAAGAAAAAGAATGTTTTGGAATATCAGGAGATCAATGATTTCTTCGCTGACCTTTCATTGGAGGAAGAGCAGTTTGACAAGATACTGGAAACATTGGAGCAGAATAATGTAGATGTGCTGCGCATCACAGAAGATGATGATGTGGACGACGAGGAGATCATACTGACCGAGGAAGACGAGGTGGATGTGGAGAACATCGATTTGTCTATACCGGACGGTATCAGTATTGAGGATCCGGTCAGAATGTATCTGAAAGAGATCGGCAAAGTACCTCTTTTAAGTGCGGAAGAGGAGATTGAGCTGGCTAAGAAGATGGAGATGGGTGATCAGGAGGCGAAGAAACGTCTTGCGGAGGCTAACTTACGTCTGGTAGTCAGTATAGCTAAGAGATATGTAGGCCGTGGTATGCTGTTTTTGGATTTGATTCAGGAAGGTAATCTCGGTCTGATTAAGGCGGTCGAGAAATTTGATTACCGTAAGGGATATAAGTTCTCAACTTATGCTACATGGTGGATTCGTCAGGCAATCACCAGAGCGATAGCAGATCAGGCGAGAACAATCCGCATACCGGTGCATATGGTGGAAACGATTAATAAACTGATTCGTGTCAGCAGACAATTATTGCAGGAGTTAGGCAGGGAACCTACCCCGGAAGAGATTGCGGAACAGATGAACATGCCCCCGGAGCGTGTGCGTGAGATTCTCAAGATTTCTCAGGAACCGGTATCTTTAGAAACGCCTATCGGAGAAGAGGAAGACAGCCATCTTGGCGATTTTATTCAGGACGATAATGTACCTGTGCCCTCCGATGCGGCGGCATTTACCCTGCTGAAAGAACAGCTTGTGGAAGTACTCGGAACACTGACGGAGAGAGAGCAGAAGGTACTTAGACTGCGTTTCGGTCTCGATGACGGACGTGCCAGAACACTTGAGGAGGTCGGCAAGGAGTTTAATGTCACCCGTGAGCGTATCCGTCAGATCGAAGCAAAAGCGCTTAGAAAGCTGCGTCATCCGAGCAGAAGCCGTAAGCTGAAGGATTATCTGGACTAATGAAGCCTGTGATGCTGTCTAAAAGGCTGCAGGCGGTAGTCTCGATGGTTACGGCCGGAAACCGGATATGCGATGTGGGATGTGATCACGGATTTGTATCTATTTATCTGATAGAGCAGAAAATCAGTCCGGGTGTATTGGCGATGGATGTAAGAAGCGGACCTCTCAGTGCCGCAAAAGAACATATAGCAGAGCGCGGGCTGAATGAAAAGATTGAGACGCGCATATCAGATGGTTTACATAATTATAATATCGGTGAGGCGGATACTTTAATCTGTGCCGGTATGGGCGGCAGGCTGATGATGCGGATTCTGTCAGATGATAAGACGAAGACGGAATCTTTTCGGGAAATGATCTTACAGCCGCAGTCTGAGATAGAGAGTTTCCGTGCATGGCTGCGCAGACAGGGATATTATATCACGGATGAGATTATGATAGAGGAAGACGATAAATTTTATCCGATGATGAGGGTCATGGCAGTTGGGGCAGTATCAGATGGTGAGGTATCTCAGGATAAATTGGATTTATGTAAACCATGCAGTGCGAAAGTCGAATTATGTAAACTATATGATGACGAGGAATTATGTAAACTTGCCGACCGTTATGGCTTACTTTTATTACAAAAAAAAGACAGGACGCTGGCAGAATTCCTGAGACGGGAAGAGAGAATTTATCAGGAGATATTGACAGGACTCTGTGCAAACGGTTTGTCAGATGAAAAGCGTGAAATTAGGTATGCGGAGGTGTCGGAGCTGCTTGCAGACTGTCGTAAAGCGATGGAAATCGTATTACTGGATGAAAAAGACTAGTAGAGGGGAAGGAGAGTGTTCTTATGGTGACAGTGAAGATTAACGGGAAAGAAAGAGTGTTTGAAGATGGTGTTCAGTATGAGCTGATAGCCGAAGAATATCAGAATGAATGTACAAGCCAGATCGCACTTGTTGTAGTGGATGGCAAGATACAGGAGTTGATGAAGCGTGTAAACCATGACTGTGAACTGGAATTTCTTACATATGAGGATGTGATTGGGCATAAGGCATATGTGCGCTCTGCGGTCATGTTGATGATGAAAGCTATCAAGGATGTAGCCGGTATGGAGGCGGCAGTCAATGTAAAGGTAGATTTTACCATTGGGGCAGGGTATTATTGCTGCTTCAAGAACGGGTTGAAGCTGGATGATAAGACCATCGAGAAGATTAAAGACCGTATGGGTGAATTGGCTGACATGGACATGCTTGTGACTAAGAAAGCGTATCCGGCAGATGAGGCAGTGGCGCTTTTCAAAGAGCTTGGCATGAAAGATAAAGTTTCACTTTTCAGATATCGCAGAAGTTCCACAATCAACGTGTACTGTCTGGGTGATTATTATGATTATTACTATGGCTATATGCTGCCGAGTACAGGATATATCAAGTATTTTGATCTTTTCCCTTATGAGGACGGTATGATTCTTCTACTTCCGGAGAAGGAAGAACCGGAGAAACTTCCGGAGTTTGTACCGAAGGAGAAATTGTTCCGCACGCTGATGACTACGGCAGAGTGGGGCATAGAGATGGGAATCGACACAGTTGGAGACTTAAATGACAGGATCTGTCAAGGCGATATCGCAGACTTGATTCTTGTACAGGAGGCGCTTCAGGAGCGCAGGATTGGTGAGATTGCCAGAGATATTTCGAGGCGTGAGGGCGTCAAATTTGTCATGATCGCGGGACCATCTTCATCAGGAAAGACGACTTTCTCGCACAGATTGTCTATACAGTTACGGACATACGGTTTAAAACCTCATCCGATCGGGCTGGACAATTATTATCTGAATCATGATAAGACGCCGCTTGACGATCAGGGCAAGCCGGACTATGAATGTCTGGAAGCACTGGATGTTGAACAGTTTAACAAAGACATGAGCGATCTTCTTGCCGGAAAAGAAGTACAGCTTCCCACATTCAATTTCAAGACCGGTAAGAGAGAATACAGCGGTAAGATTACGAAACTGGGGAAGGATGATATTCTTGTAATTGAAGGAATCCACGGACTCAATGAGAAGATGTCTTATTCGCTTCCGGCTGAGAGCAAATTTAAAATTTATATTAGTGCGCTCACAAGTTTAAATATTGACGAACATAACAGAATCCCTACCACTGACGGCAGATTGCTGCGCCGTATGGTCAGAGATGCCAGAACGAGAGGGACATCTGCTGAGAAGACGATTGCCATGTGGTCTTCCGTCAGACGGGGAGAAGAGAAATATATTTTCCCGTTTCAGGAGGAAGCGGATGCGATGTTTAACTCCGCTATGATTTATGAGCTTGCGGTGATCAAACAGTATGCCGAGCCGCTTCTGTTCAATATCAGG
Source organism: uncultured Lachnospiraceae bacterium (assembly GCA_947179245.1). Classification (GTDB taxonomy): domain Bacteria; phylum Bacillota; class Clostridia; order Lachnospirales; family Lachnospiraceae; genus UBA3282. The sequence continues at coordinate 11,808 of CAMXBD010000005.1, forward strand.
AAAGGCGAGCCGGAGTATCATGAGGCAAAAAGACTCTTGAAATTCTTAGAGTATTTTCTGGGAGTCAGCAGCGAGGAACTTCCGCAAAATTCCCTGTGCAGAGAGTTTGTGGGTGGAAGCTGTTTCGATGTTTAAAAACTTAGACTAAATGGATATATAATTAAGTAGAATAAATGATCGCGGCTGTACAGACGCAAGGGTACAGGTGAGGAAAGTCCGGGCTTCACAGGGCAGGATGCCGGATAACATCCGGTGGAGGTGACTCCAAGGCTAGTGCAACAGAAATAATACTGCTACGCAACGCTGCGTAGTGATGGTGGAATGGCAGTGTAAGAGACTACCGCTGCAACGGTAACGGTGCAGGCTGTGTAAACCCCATCCGAAGCAAGACCAAAACGAAAGCGACAGATTTGCCCGATCTGCTTTCAGGTGGGTCGCTTGAGGTATCCGGTAACGGATATCCTAGATAGATGATCATTCACGACATAACCCGGCTTATCGTTCTGCTTAATTTCTATAAATTTATTTGAAAAAAAGTGCAAAAAGGGGTATATTATTACTTAGAGTTTTTGTACTTATGAAAATCTCTCCTTACAGGGGGAGATTTTTGTGTATATATATGCATTTTGCTTTTGCATATTCGGGACTTTTGCATATTCGGGAAATTGTATGTTGACAGAAAGGTAGGAGCGTTTATATGGGATGCAGTATATTTCCAACTATCACGCTGCCTGTGTTTGCGCTGATAATCGCCATTACCGGGTCACCGCTGTCTGTACAGGCAAGGGAAAGTGAGATGCCGCATTTGATTCAGACGGTGACAGAGCAGGATGTTTTTGAAGGTATGCTGGCGCTTGATCTATTTAAAACTCCGGTTCTGGAGACGGAAGATTGCGCCAAAGCATATGAAAATGTGAAAAGCTGTGTTGTTCGGATTCAGATGGGGAATGCTCATGGAAGTGGGATTATATGGGAGATAACGCCGGAGAAAATCGTGGTTGCCACTAATAAACATGTGTTGGAATATTGGCGAGATGAGGACAGCTATGTGTATTTTGAGCAGGGACATTACGCGGATGCAGCTATACTCGGTGTGTCGGACCAGTACGATGTAGGCTTTCTTGCAATAGACACTTATCAGTTTTCTTATGAAGATATCGAGAAATTTAGAACCGCCCGGATCAATGAAGAGATTTATGAAAAGTTACGTCTGGGGGATGAGATGTTTTCTGTAGATTCTGCGTCAGATACGGAAGAAGCGGAGTATTTTGAAGCTACGGTTGGCGATACACACATGTATATTGAATATTTTGATGCGTATATGCTCTACGGATATGGATTTGCAAAGGAGGGCATGTCGGGCGGTGGCACATTCGATGGGCGGGGATATCTGATTGGAATGACCACGGGCGGAACATACTGGAATGAGACTGCCGGAGTACCGCTGCCGGATATTGTGGAAGCATACGAAGAAATCGTGCAGATGAAGTCGGAAAATATGGCGGAATAGAGGAAAAGATATAGATGGATATGGAATGGGAAGACGGAATTAAATTTCAGGTCAGGGAAAATCGCGCGGAACTTGTATGCGGAGTGTTTGCTATAGGTATTTCCGTTTTTACTTTTATTATGTGGATGTTTCATCCGTCGGGCGAGGGTGGCGGAGTCCTCTTGTACTTGCCGCTGTTATGTATGATCGCCGCAGGAGTGTTATTTCTGGTAATATATTTTCATAGAAGACTGATCGTAGATGATATGAATATATGTTATGTAAACTGGATTGGGAAACGGAAAGAGTTCACTCTGGATGAGATCGGTTTTTGCAAAATAGGCGGCAGAGGGGCAAACAACATGATCGTGCTGTACGACCTGCTTGGAGAAAAGTTATGTAAACTTGGGATTGATGTGCGCGGATTTGAGGAACTTCATCAATATCTTGTGGATAATCAGGTGAGAGTAGAGTGGAACAAGAGCCGGATGAGCAGCGAATCGGCGCTTTTGATCGATACGCTTCAACAGGAGAGTGCTGTGTGTGAGGAAGAAATCCGTAAGTGCTCAGAGAAATTTTACGAAGAAATTGAACGCATTTTTCGGGAGTGGGAGAAGCGGAATAAAAAATTCGATGTACAGTGGGAAATCGGATTTGTGGAGTATACGCTGGAGGACATGGAGAAGAAATGCAGGTTCAGAGACCGGACAAGTTCTATTGGGGAAAACTTAAAGACCTTACCATTATCTTATGAATGTCTGCTGGAAGCATATTTGAAGTGCGGTGAGGAGTACATCGTGGGCAGGAAAGGGGAGGAAATCAATGTCATACTGCCATATCTGGTCAGAAGCAAGTCTTATCGGATTGGGGAGGGAACACGGATACGAAAGGTGGACGAGCAGGGGATGAAAGAGTGGCTTGAGATGCGTCTGGAGGGGCTTGCCAAAGAGCTTCCGAGGCACAGATACCACACGGAGACATTCACGATACAGCATAGTTTGCGGAAAACGGCAGGACTGGCGGAAAGCATTCGGGATATACACTGATAACAAAATATGATAAGATGAAACAATAGGAGGACGATGACTATGGCGCTATTTCAGATCAGTAACGACAAAATTACAATACAGGTTGACAGCATAGGAGCAGAGCTTAAATCGCTCAAGGATGTTGGTTCGGGCAGGGAGTATATGTGGAATGCAGATCCGAAGTACTGGAAAAGGACATCACCGGTACTTTTCCCACTGGTGGGAGGAGTAAAAGACGGTGTCTATCGCGTAGATGGCAGAGAGTATCCGATGGGACAGCATGGCTTTGCCAGAGATATGGAGTTTAAGTTAAAGAGTCAGGTGGCTCATGAGATATGGTTTACATTGGAATCAGACAGGGAGACGATGGACAAATATCCCTATCCGTTCCAACTGGAGCTGGGATATGAACTGTCGGACAAGACAGTGATTGTTAAGTGGCGAGTGAAAAATCCTGCGAAGGAGCGCATGTATTTTGCTATTGGCGGACATCCCGCGTTTCTGTGTCCTATCGAGGACGGTACGAAACAGACCGACTATAAAATACGGTTTGATGTGAAGGAGCAGGTGATTTCTTCCTGTCTGGAAAACGGACTTATCATCGATAAGAATATTACATATACATTACAAAACGGCATCCTTCCCGTGACAGAGCATTTGTTTGACGGTGACGCGCTTGTGATCGAACATGATCAGGCACACAGCGTTTCGCTTGTTAAGCCCGACGGTACGGATTATCTGACGGTCGAGTTTGATGCGCCGCTGTTCGGAATCTGGTCTCCGCCGCAGAAACAGGCGCCTTTTATCTGCATAGAGCCGTGGTATGGCAGATGTGACAGAGCTGGTTACGAGGGAGAATGGAAAGATAGAGAGTGGATTCAGGTTTTGGATGCTGGAGAAATGTTTGCGGCTGATTATAAAGTGACGGTTTAGTGTACATTTGATTACATGGTGCATTATGGATAAAAACCTGAATTTGGATTAAATTAAAATAGTATTAAATCATTAGAGCGTTTCTTGACATATCGATTAAAAAGTTAGAGAATAATAAAGTATGTTAAATAGTTGCTGTAATTAGGTAAAAAGCCTAAATGACAGCATACAGGCAGATTGAAAGAAAGGCTGGTGTATTATAATGACTAAGATTGACATTGTTTCCGGATTCCTCGGCGCTGGTAAGACCACACTGATCAAGAAGCTGTTAAAAGAAGCTTTGTCAGATACAAAAGTAGTGTTAATAGAGAATGAGTTCGGTGAGATTGGTATTGACGGAGGATTCCTGAAAGAAGCAGGAATTGAGATTAAGGAGATGAATTCGGGCTGTATCTGCTGCTCTCTGGTAGGTGATTTCGGTACTTCTCTGCGGGAAGTGCTGGATACTTATGCGCCGGAGCGGATACTGATCGAGCCTTCGGGAGTGGGTAAACTGTCCGATGTTATGAAAGCGGTACAGGATGCCATGGCTGACAGGGATGTGGAGCTTAACAGTGCCGTGGCAGTTGTTGATGCTTGCAAATGTAAGATGTATATCAAGAATTTCGGCGAGTTTTTCGTCAATCAGATTGAACATGCCGGCACCATTGTTTTGAGTCGGACAGACAAGCTGAGTGAAGAAAAATTAGCGGTTTGTGTGGATATGATACGTGAACACAATGCGAAGGCAACAATCATCACAACGCCTTGGGATGCGCTTGAAGGTAAGGATATCCTTGAGACGATCGAGGGAGCCAAAGATCTGGAAGCAGAGCTGATGCGTGAAGTGATGGAACATCACGACGAACATGAACACCATCATGATCACGGTCCGGATTGTACCTGTGGCTGTCATGACCATGAGCATCATCATGACCACGATGCGCATGAACATCATCATCATGACCACGACGAGCATGAACATCATCATGACCACGATGGGCATCACCACCATCATCATGCAGATGAGATATTCACAAGCTGGGGATTAGAAACTCCCGCAGTATATACGAAAGAAGAAATCGGGCATATTCTTGCAGAACTTGACAAAGAAGAAGTCTATGGCATTGTTCTGCGGGCTAAAGGTATGGTCCCAGCTGCGGACGGCGGTTGGATATATTTCGATTATGTTCCGGAGGAGAGCAATGTCAGGGATGGCAAGCCGGATGTTACCGGTAAGTTCTGTGTGATAGGTTCCAAACTGAATGAAGGTAAATTAGCAGAATTGTTTAAAAAGTAAGAAAAATAGGAAGGCGGGAATGCTATATGAAACCGGTCTATGTGATTAATGGATTTCTGGAAAGCGGTAAAACAGAGTTTATTACCTATACGCTGTCACAGCCTTATTTTCAGGTGAGGGGAAAAACCTTGCTGATTCTGTGTGAAGAAGGTGAGAATGAGTATGATGAGAAACTTCTTAAGTTAAGCCGGACAGAACTGGAATTGATTGAGGATGAGCAGGAATTTACTTCTGCCAGACTAATCGAATTAGAGAAAAAGCATAAGCCGGAGCGCATCATCATCGAATATAACGGAATGTGGAATTATAAGGCGGTGAAGCTGCCTTGGCATTGGAGAATCGAGCAGCAGATTACTACGATTGATGCCTCGACGTTTCCTATGTACTTTACGAACATGAAGTCATTGCTTGCAGAGCAGATACGCGCATCGGAGATGATTATCTTCAACCGTTGTGACGGAGTGGAGGATTTGAGCAGCTATAAGCGCAATATTAAGGCAATCAACCCGAAAGCGGAGATTATATTTGAGGATTCCAACGGTGAAATCAATGAGATTATGGAGGACGATCTTCCATATGATTTAAAATCACCTGTTATTGAACTGAATAATGAAGGATACGGGATATGGTATCTGGATTCATTGGACCACTTGGAGCGTTATGAGGGCAAGACTATTAAGTTTATCGGTATGGTATTGAAACCTAAGGATTTCCCTAAGGGATATTTTGTGCCGGGAAGAATGGCGATGACTTGCTGTGCGGAGGATATGGCGTTTCTGGGATTTGCCTGTGAATATGATAAGACGGATACTTTGACTGATAAACAGTGGGTAAAGGTGACTGCCAAGGTAGAGAAAGAGTATTTTGCGGATTATCAGGGAGAAGGCCCTATACTCCATGCGATCAGTGTGGAGCAGACGAAGGCGCCTAAAGATGAGATCATTAGTTTTACTTAGCAGGCAGTCATAGACAGTTAAAGTAATGTATACCAATAAAACAGGGCACATAAACCTAATCGTTATGTGCTCTTTTATATAGTATTAGTGAAAGATAGAAGATATGGCAGACGATAAAGAATTACAACTTTTGCGGAAGAGACTGCTGGAACTTGCAGAGCGCTCTTACAATAATAATGTTTACACATTTACGCCTTTCCTAGGGCTGTCTGAGCAGCAGGTTTTTTATGAGGTACAGCGGGATGTGGCGTATGCAGGTTATGACATGGAAGGCGGCAGTCCTTTGTGCGAACGCAGGATGATACGTTTTGGTTCACCGGAGACGCTGGGATATGAGGAAGCGTATCCGATACAATGTCTGAAAATCCAACCGTTGACTCCTAAATTTGCAGAGCACCTCACTCACCGCGATTTTTTGGGAGCAATCATGAATCTGGGAATCGAGCGGAGTACTGTGGGAGATATCTTTGTGGAAGATAAGGAAGCTGTCATTTTTTGTCAGGACAGTATTGCAGTTTATCTGTCAGAAAATCTGGAACAGGTCAGGCGGACACGTGTTAAGTGTGTCGTAAGCGATGCAGCGGAACAGCTTCGTGCTCCTGTTACGGAGCAGGTGTCGCTGTCTGTAGCATCTGCCAGAATTGACACGGTGATATCGAAATTATACAATATAGCAAGAAGCCAGAGCGTGGAATTGTTAAAGAGTGGTCGGGTTTATGTGAATGGTAGGACAACAGAGAATAACAGTTATTTGCTTAAGAAGGATGATACGGTGACTGCGAGGGGCTTCGGCAGATTTGTTTATATTGGTGAACAGGGGGAGACCCGTAAGGGTAAGGTACGCATCGGAGTTGAAGTGTATCGATGAAATATAGGTTTACATAATGTTACAAAGGAGTTATGATTATGATTCACTATAAGGCATTTCAATGGTTATTTTTCTTTTATGTGTATTGTTTTCTCGGTTGGTGTTTTGAGTCAGCATATGTGTCTGTCAAATCGAGGAAACTTGTCAACAGAGGATTCATGAGAGGACCCTTTCTTCCGCTATACGGAAGCGGCGCCATTATGATGCTAGTCGTGTCCATGCCTTTTCGGGACAATGTATGGCTTACTTATATAGCTGGAGTGATTGGCGCTACAGCTTTAGAATATGTAACAGGTGTTACGATGGAGGCGCTTTTTAAAGTCAGATATTGGGACTACTCCAATAAGCATTTTAATTTTCAAGGGCATATATGTTTATCTTCGTCTCTGGCGTGGGGATTTTTTACAATCCTGATGACAAGGGTGATACATCGGCCAATCGAGCAGTTTGGGTTATCGATTCCGGGCAGTGTGCTTTTTTATATGACTGCATTGCTCACGGTCTATATCGTAATAGACTTCACGTTGTCCTTCAAGGCCGCGCTGGATTTGAGAGATATCCTGATCAAAATGCAGAGAATAAGGGAAGAGATGGAACGTATGCAGCGTCGTCTGGACGTGATCGTTGCATTCAATAACGAGGAAAAAGAACAGAAAAAACAGGAGAGAGAACTTACACTCTCTGAACTCAGCTTTAATTTAAAACAGAAGTTTGCAGGTTTAAAAGAGAGTATACAGAAGAAACCTTCAGCGTATGGGGAAGGAATCAGGGAAGAGATTGCAGAACTCCGCGGCAGATTCAGCCACTATCCTGACCCTCAGAACAATTATACAGACATGTTAGATTTCTATAAGCGCGACATGATCCGCAATAATCCGACCATGGCATCCAAGAAGTTTAAGGGCGCTTTGGAAGAGTTGAAGAATATTGCAGGTAATAGGAAAAGGTAAAGCAAATAATGACGGGTAAGTATGCTGGAAGCATATTTACTCGTCTTCTCTTTCGATTAAAATATATTTTGTCTTTTTTCGCCGGGTTGCACGGATGGATTCGATAATATGATTTTCCATCAATTCTATGTTTCTGGCTTTGCGGCGAAGCAGTGCCGAGGCCCTGTTGTAAAACCAGAAAGAATATACGAGTACTTTGTTAACTTTGCCCAGCTTGGCTTTCGTCGTATGTTCATAATGAGTGCCGCCAACTATGGTTGCTTTGCCGGAACGGATATAGTTGATCAAGTCGGTTTCGTTTGATATGTTTTCCTGCAGGATTGTGTATCCGAAACCAACACCGTCTGCTCTATGCGAGTCGCTTCCGCCGAAGCATGGCAGATCATGTTCTTTGGCGAGTCTCATGGCACGCATATTGGAATCAGCATCTTCACATGCATTATAACCTTCTATAAAATCAAATTTATTGTAGATATTTACTGATATTCTGTCACGCAGAGTATTACGTATGCTTAAAAACTTCTCGCCGCATGGATGAGCGGGACCTATAATGCCGCCATAGTGGTGAACAATTTCGATCAGAAGCATGACGGGCAGCCCACGCAGTTCCAAAATCGGCAATTTGACATTGGATGGCATAATGATCAGCATGTGTCCGGCATCTATGGTGTCATATTCTATACCCTTTAAAACAACGAAATTATCAGGTTTATGGGGTAATTTCAGATAGTAGCGATATGCCTTGTATGAATCGTGATCCGTGATCAGCATACCATGAAATCCTTTTTGTTTTAAGATTTCTATATTTTCCAGCAATTCCAGCTTACAGTCTGGTGAGCCTTCCTTGGTGTGACAGTGCATGTCCAGCTTCATGTATAGCATCCCCTTTAACTTAACAACATATTGGTATCGATAACATATATCGGTACACAAAATGTATTCTACCCTTTTTGAAAAGAAATTTCTATAGATTTCATAGAATTTTAAAGGAATATCAGAGGGATTTTTTGGAAACATTAGAATTTTTTTGAATAATTATAGTATTGACAATTCATTTCAGATGGATTATTGTAATAAAAGTAAATAAGCTTGTTTACAATATTGACAATAAATATTAAACCTGTGAGAAAGAGTAGTAGAGGCAGTGAAACTGGTACAGAGAGCCGCAGTTGGTGGGAAGCGGTACAGTGATCGTCTTGAATGGGCTTTCGAGGCTGACCTGAAATAACAGTAGGAGTCGGCGGGAACCGTACCCGTTATCAATGCGGCATATATACATCGACATCGATTTGTATGTGATAAGAGGTGGACGTCATCTTATGATGCGTCAAGTTGAGTGGTACCGCGATAATAAGTTTAGTTTATTACCGTCTCAGACATTTGTCTGGGGCGGTTTTTTGCGCGTATGAGCTCATATACGCAAAGATTAATTATAATGTGTGTTGTGTTTAGAATGGAGGAGAAGAATATGAAAAAGAAAGCAGCAACATTAATAGCAGCAGTAATGGCAGTAACAGCACTTGCCGGATGTGGAGGTTCGCAGGGCACAGATGGCGCAGCAGCGGGTGAGGCAGTCGATGGTGCAAATAGTGGTACGGTCTATAAGGTTGGTATCGTACAGTTTGTAGATGATGCTTCATTGAATCAGATTGAGGCGGCCATTGAGAAAGAGCTGGACGCTAAGGCGGCGGAACTGGGAGTTACATTTAATTATGGAGATTACACTTATAACGGGCAGGCGGATTCCACAGTACTGAATCAAATTGCTTCCGAATTGGTTGCATCCGAAGTGGATGTGATCGTACCTATTGCGACGCCGGCGGCAATGATCATGCAGAATGCTACGGAAGAAAACCAGATTCCTGTAGTTTTTTCAGCGGTATCCGATCCTGTGGGAGCCGGACTCGTGGCAAATATGGATGCACCCGGTTCTAATATAACAGGAACATCCGACGCATTGAATACCGAGGCGGTTATGGATCTGATCTTTGCGGCCAATCCGGATATCAAGACACTGGGTCTTTTGTATAATAAGAGTGAGGATGCGTCGAAAGCTCCCGTTGAGGCAGCTAAGAATTACTGCGCATCCAAGGGAGTCGAGGTGATTGAGAAGACCGGAACGACCAATGATGAGATTTCTCTTGCGGCTGATGCTTTGATTTCAAGTGGTGCGGAAGCAGTTTTTACACCTACGGACAATACAGTTATGACGGCGGAATTAGCAATCTATGAGAAGTTTATCGATGCAGGGGTTCCGCATTACGGCGGTGCAGATTCTTTTGCACTTAACGGGGCGTTTCTCGGTTACGGAGTGAATTATGAGGAATTGGGAACTGCGACAGCGGATATGATCGTGGAGGTTCTAGTGAATGGCGCCGATCCGGCATCCACCGCGGTTGTTACCATGGATAACGGTATCGCCACAGTCAACACGGAGACGGCAGAGACAATTGGCTTGGATTACAGTATGTTTGCGGATATGTGTACAGAATTGAAAGAAATTGTTACGGCAAAAGAGTTTGAGTAGTCATGTTATAAGAATTATTATCAATAGAAAGAGGTTAGCATGGGAGCTATATTCACGTTTTCAATTTTTCAAAGCGCGCTGGAATTAGGATGCATCTATTCTTTGGTGGCATTGGCTTTGTTTATATCTTTTAGCATTTTAAATATAGCGGATCTGTCTACGGATGGTTGTTTTACGCTCGGCTGTGCCGTGGGCGCTATGGTCACCATGTCCGGACATCCGTTTCTGGCATTTCCGGCGGCTATGGCGGCGGGTGTGTGTTCCGGATTTGTGACTGCATTTTTGCAGACAAAGATGGGAGTTCCGTCTATTCTTGCCGGTATTATCGTTAATACGGGATTGTATACCATTAATATTGCGGTCATGGGATTTTCATCAAATATAAATCTTTTTGGCTGTGATACGATATTCAGCCTTGCAAAGGAAGTATCCGAAACTGAATGGTACGGTAACTGGTATAAGATTGTGATTGTAGCGGCTATTGTTTTAATTACGGGTGTTATCCTTGCATGGTTCCTCAACACGAGATTAGGATTGTCTATTCGTGCTACGGGCGACAATGAATATATGGTGCGTGCATCCAGCATTAATCCTGTTTTTACAATTACAGTGGGACTGTGTGCAGCTAATTCCCTGACGGCTTTGTCCGGGGCAGTTCTTGCGCAGTATCAGAAATCATGTGATATTAATCTGGGTACGGGTATGGTGACGATTGCGCTTGCCAGTCTGATTATTGGCGAGACATTGATCGGTAAGGGCGGAATGTTTAAGAAAGTTGTGGGTGTTATTCTCGGAAGCTGTCTGTATCGTTTCATTGTAGCGATAGCCCTGCGCCTGAGTGTGCCGGCAGAATGTTTGAAACTCGTATCGGCACTAATCGTTGCATTTGCTATTGCTTTCCCTTACCTGAAAGGACAGGCAGCGTTCTACAAGACGCGCAGAATGCCGCTTGGAATAGGAGAAAGGAACGGGAAAGGCGGTGATAACATATGTTGAAACTTAAGATGATCTCTAAAGTTTTTAATCCCGGAACAGTGAATGAGAAAAAGGCGTTAGACCATGTGAATCTGGAACTGGCGGATGGAGATTTTGCAACGATAGTCGGGAGCAACGGTGCGGGAAAATCCACACTATTTAATGCGGTCACGGGTTCCTTTTATGTGGATGAGGGTCAGATTATTCTGGCTGGAGAGGATATTACTTACAGAAAGGAGCATATCCGGAGTAAAGAGATCGGTCATCTTTTCCAAGATCCGTTAAAAGGCTCAGCGCCTCATATGACTATTGAGGAAAATATGGCGTTGGCATATCTGCGTGCATCTACTGCTTCTCATGCATATTTCAGCCGGATCAGCAGGAAAGAAAAGCAGATGTTTAGAGAACAGCTTTCTTTGCTGGACATGGGGCTGGAGGATCGCATGAAGCAGCCGGTAGGACTTCTCTCTGGAGGACAGAGGCAGGCGCTGACTTTATTGATGGCGACTATGGTGACACCGAAAATATTATTGCTTGATGAGCATACGGCAGCGCTTGATCCTTCAACGGCTCAGAAGGTGCTGGAACTGACACGCAGAATCGTAGCTGAGCGGAGAATTACCTGCCTTATGGTAACTCATAACATGCATCAGGCATTGGAACTTGGCAACCGCACGCTGATGATGGACGGCGGGCGCATTGTTCTCGATGTTCAAGGGGAGGAACGGGAGAAAATGACGGTGGATGACTTGCTGGCAAGGTTTAAGGATCAGGCTGGCAGGCAGTTAGATAATGACAGGATATTGCTGTCATAACGGGAATATTTTTGATAATTATATAAGAGAGTTAGAGTAATGGTGAAGAGTCTGCTTTTTTGCGGGCTCTTTTTGTATCCTTTTTTGTGTCATAACTTGGACAAAGGTTCATATATTGAGATAAGGGGGAATGGGGATGAGGCAGGAAGAGGTACTTTATATGTTCCCTGAATCCATGCGCAGCCAATGGGAATGTACGGCAAAACAGGCGGACAAACTACAGGAGATCAGACTTCGGGTAAATGTACCCGCGGCGGTACTGATCAATAACAGAGAGTGGTTTCTGGATACAGAAGGCCGGCTGGTGGACATGCCGCCACATGGAGCCCAAAATAGACCGGAGGAATTGGAGCAGATATTAAAACATTTGTGCCAATATTCGGTATATGCTTTTGCAGATGAGATACGGCAGGGGTTTTTGACGATACAGGGCGGGCATCGTGTGGGGCTTTCCGGGCAGGTTATTCTGGAAGGAGACGGCAAAGTGCGAAATTTAAAATACATACGTTATTTAAATATCCGTATGGCACATGAAATCAAAGGAGTGTCAGATGTTATTCTTCCGCATCTTTATAATAAGAGCGGACAGGTACTCAATACCTTGTTGATTTCACCGCCGGGATGCGGAAAGACTACTATGCTGCGTGACATGATCAGAAATCTGTCTGATGGAACAAAGTACGGTAAAGGAGTAAATGTCAGCGTGGTGGATGAGCGGTCGGAGATAGCGGGCAGTTACCTCGGAGTTGCACAGAACGATGTAGGAATACGGACGGATGTATTGGACGGCTGCCCGAAGAGGGAAGGCATGATGATGTTGATCCGTGCCATGGCGCCACAGGTTCTGGCAGTGGATGAGCTGGGAAATGAAGATGATATTCAGGCACTTCGGATGGCAAGTGGATGCGGATGTAAGCTGATTGCTACGGTTCATGGCGGTTCGTTGGAAGAAATTAAACATAAAAAATACATGCGTAATGTTATCGAGGATGGATTGTTTGACCGTTATCTGGTACTTACAAAACGAAACGGGCGCTGTGAAGTGGAAGGTATCTATGATGGAGAAGGAGAGAGATGCTTAAATTAGCGGGAATCCTATGCATTCTGGCAGGATGCATAGGATTGGGAGGCAGTAAGATCAGGGAGGAGCGGTGCAGAGTGGAGCATTTGCGTGAACTGATCCGTATTATTAAGAGGATTCAGAACGAGATCAGCTATGGCAAGCATACCTTACCGGAAATATGCCATATCCTGTCAGAATATAGTGATGTACTGTATCAACCGCATTTTAGGATAATCTATGAGCAGATGGAACAGGGAAACGGCATTTGTCTGGCACAGGTGTGGCAGCAAGAGATGGAACAGTGTCTGAAGGAGATTCCTCTTTTGAAAGAGGAAAAGTATATTCTCATTAATTTACCCCGGAATCTGGGAATGCCGGAGGAGAAACAGCAGGCAGAGAGTATCGGTCAGTCTCTGGATTTGCTTATGAGAAGATGCAGACAGGCTGAGGATGCCTATGATAATAAGTCCAGAATGATATTCAGCGTCAGTCTGCTTGCCGGAATTTTTTTGACAATTCTGTTGTTATAGCGGGAAGACACAAGAGTATGAAACACTTCAGAATGGAGGATAAGATGAGTGTAAGTCTTATATTCAAGATTGCGGCGGTCGGTATCTTGGTTACAATATTAAATCAGGTTTTAAAGCATAGCGGCAGAGAAGAACACGCTTTCCTGATCAGCCTTGCCGGATTAATTCTTGTTTTAACATGGATCATTCCCTATATCTATGATTTGTTTGTGATGGTACAGGATCTGTTTACTCTATAATGACAGGGGTGAGAATGATGGAAATGGTCAAAATAGGGCTGATAGGAGTGATCGGGATACTGCTTGCCGTACCTTTAAAGAGCTATAAGGCGGAATTTGGCACTTACATAGCAATTGCGGTATGTCTGGTCATCTTAGGGTATGCACTGCAATATTTCTCCGGGATACTGTCGGCGATAGAGCAGCTTCGAGGATATCTGCAGGATAACTACAGTTATTTAACGGTGCTGCTGAAAGCTGTGGGAGCTACCTATGCTTGTGAGTTCTGCGCGGGAATCTGCAAAGATGCGGGTTACGGCGGCATTGCGGGACAAGTTGAGATGATTGGTAAACTATATATATTGTTGACCGGAATGCCTGTGCTTATGGCACTGCTTGAGAGTATACAATCGATTGCGGGATGAAAGAAAGGCAGGGTTGTGAATGGGAGTTGAGGGAAGCAGTCTGCTTTGGGATGAGATGGGGATGGATGCTGTTACAATTGATTTCAAGCAGCTGTTTCCGGAATATACATTCGATGGTAAGACTGTTATGGAACTGATTCTGACAGGGAGGCTTTGGGACGCGGTAAAAGAACTCGGAAGTGGGATAACTGGTGCAATTTATTTTCAGACAGAAGAGATTAAGACATTATTTTTTACGATTCTTGTGCTGGGAATTGTGGCGGCGCTTTTTGTAAACTTTGCGGATTTGTTTCAAGATCATCAGGTATCTGATATTGCTTTCTATTTTGTATACCTGCTTATGATCGCGGTGCTTTTAAAATCATTTGTCAGTGCGGCTTCTGTCGTACAGGAGATATTGGAGACAGTCACAACATTTATGAAGCTTTATATTCCTACTTATATTGTGGCGGTGGGAAGTGCGTCGGGTATTGCATCAGCATCGGTTTATTATCAGATATTATTGTTTATCGTTTATCTCATAGAATGGGGATATCTGTCCATACTTCTGCCTGTAGTGTATGGTTATATACTGCTGACAATCATTAACGGTGTGTGGATGGAGGAGAAACTGACGCTTCTTTTGGAACTGCTGGATAAGATAATCAGTGTATGTCTTAAGGTTACTTTAGGTATTATAACCGGCTTTAGTATATTACAGGCAATGATATCTCCTGTTATTGATTCTTTGCAATCCTCGGCGGTCAAGAAGGCGATGTCGGCAATTCCCGGAATCGGCGGGTTGACTGAGGGAATGTTTGAGATGGTTGTCGGGTCAGCGGTTCTTGTCAAAAACAGTATCGGGCTGTATATCACGTTTGTATTGATCGTTTTGTGCTGTATACCTGTTTTAAAACTCGTGATGTTTATGGGGGTCATCAAAATCAGCGCGGCATTGATCGGTATAGTCACTGATAAACGTATGACCAACTGTGCTGACCGGGTGGGAAACGGTAACATGATGCTGTTAAAAATCGCACTGTCCTCTATCGGAATGTTTGTGATACAGATTGCAATCATTACCTATACGACGAGCGGAGGAATGTAGTGGTGAACATGTTAGAGAATATCAGGCGTATTGGTATATTTATGATTGCGGCGCAGACGGTAATGCATTTTGCAGCGGGAAAGCAGTATGAGAAATATATGAAAATAATATCTGGCGTTATTGTACTGCTGCTGTTTATTGCTCCTTTTGTTTCATCCACTGAGGACATCGCTGCAAAATGGCAGGAAGAAGTAGAGAAAATGACGGAACAGACAGCACGTATAAACAGTATGTGGCAGTCGGAGGAATACACTGTCAATTATGCGCAAACAGCGGCTTTGAGGCAGATTGAGAGAGAAGTTAAAACAAGACTAAATGAGATGATTGCGGATTGGGAATATTATGTTGAAGACATATCGATTGAATTGGAAGAAACTGATCAAAATGCGGGCTTTTGGACAAAGGAAGGTGAGTATGGCAGGGAGTTTCAATGTGTCAGAATCACACTGCGGAAACAGATGAGTGGTGAAGATGGCATGCAGAATCAAGATGTGGCAAATAAAATACAGAGTATACAGATAGAAGAGATTGAGATTGGAGAGACGAAGACGCCAGATGCAGAACATGAAGAAGAGAGGGATTCAGCTTATGATATGGAGATAGAAGAGTATAGGCATTTTTTTGCACAGACACTAGGTATAGCTGAGGACAGAGTGGAGGTGTCATATTATGGAGAACAGTAAGGCGCTGCCGGAGAAACTGACAGAAAAGCTGACAGGTGGAAAAAAACTCAGAAAGGACCAGTGTCTGATCATTATATTAGCAGGGGTACTGTTATGTGTGATCGCTCTTCCTGTCAAACAAAAAGAGTCAGAGTCCAATTTATCGAACATCATTAATGATACAATCGATAATCATATTCCCGCAGACGTGGCGGATGCCTATCCGGAGACGGCAGGTACAGTGTCTTCCTATGCAGGATATTGGGAAGATAAGCTGGAAGATGCATTGAAGGATGTAGAGGGAGTCGGTAAGGTATAGGTTTTGATTAATTTAAAAGAATCAGAACAGAAGATTGTGGAGAAGGACGGACCCGAAGAGTATTCTGAGACGGCGGAGACAGATGCGGCGGGCGGTAACCGTACGATTGGCGAGACGAAGGTGGAGAAGAATACAATCTATACTGCGGATGACAGAGGACAGAATGTACCGTATGTGGTAATGACCATAGCCCCTACGGTGGAAGGTGTGGTAGTGATCGCACAGGGGGCGGGACAGCAAAGTGTACAAGAGAATATAATCGAAGCAATTCAGGTATTATTTGATATAGATGCGAATAAGATAAAAATAGTAAAGATGAAAAATAATCAGTGAAGGGGAGAAAGAATTGAAAAATATGATCAAGAAGAACCAGATGATGATCACGGCGCTGGCTATCATGATTGCCGTAGCAGGCTATTTGAATTTTGCAGGCACCAAAGTAACAGATGAGGATATTATGTCCGTGAACGGCACGATTACTACCGATGATATGGGGAATCCGACACTGGACGGTGAAGAGACGGACTATGCAGCTTTTACGGATCTGTCGGATGAGGATATTGAACAGGCTTCCGGAGATATCAACAGTCTGGATCTGGATGTGACCATGGCGGAGAACAGCGGTGTTGATGAGGAACTGGCAGAAGCGCTTGCTGAGGAACAGATGGAGGAGGTACCGGGGGAGGCTGTGTTTACCTCTGCAGGTACAATCTCTGAATTATCGGGCGCTAAACTACAGAAAGAGCAGACACGTGCGCAGAATAAAGAAACACTTTTAGAGATTATCAACAATACGAATATCAGTGAGACACAAAAGCAGGAAGCGGTAAACAGTATGATCTCCATGACAGATATTGCAGAGAAAGAAACTGCTGCGGAGATTTTATTGGAAGCAAAAGGATTCGAGGATGCGATCGTGAGCATAGACGGAGACAGCGTAGATGTGGTTGTCAATACTACAGAATTAACGGAGGCACAGCGGGCGCAGATCGAAGATATCGTCATACGTAAGACAGGCGTCAGTGCGGAATCAGTCATTATCAGTACAGTCAATTCAAATTGAGTGCAAGAAAAGAAATTTTGTGATATAGTGTACTATGGTGCATTAAGAAATACAGAGAGAGAGGCTAATGATGAAAAGAGTTTTTTTGATTGTTTTGGATAGTTTTGGAATCGGAGAGATGGAGGACGCGGCTGAGTATGGCGACAAGGGCACGAATACTATCAGATCCGCAGCATCAAGTCCGAAATTTAATATGCCTAATATGGGTGCACTTGGACTTTTCAATATTGATGGGGTAGACTGCAGGGAAGCTGTGAAGCAGCCTGTAGCAAGAATAGCCCGTATGAAAGAGGCATCCAAAGGTAAAGATACTACTATAGGACACTGGGAGATTTCGGGAATCTTATCCAAGCAGCCGCTGCCCACCTATCCTAATGGATTTCCTAAGGAAGTGCTGGATGCTTTCAGCGCTGCAGTGGGCAGAGGAGTGCTGTGTAACAAACCCTACTCAGGGACGGAAGTAATCAAAGATTACGGAGATGAACATGTAAAAAGTGGCGATCTGATTGTATATACGTCGGCAGACAGCGTGTTTCAGATCGCGGCACACGAGGATGTCGTTCCGGTGGAGACATTATATGAGTATTGTAGGATTGCAAGAGGCATTCTTCAGGGGAAACATGGTGTAGGAAGAGTGATTGCAAGGCCGTTTATAGGTACAAGCGGCAGTTATACCAGAACGTCGGGGCGCCATGATTTTTCTCTGGAGCCTCCGGCGGTCACAATGTTAGATCAGCTTAAGGATGCCGGTAAAGCCGTGATTTCTGTAGGTAAGATTAAAGATATCTTTGCGGGCAGGGGAATCACAGAATATGTGTATACCAAAGGTAATGCAGAGGGAATCGATAGGACGCTGGAATATCTGGATCGTGATTTTGAGGGACTCTGCTTTATCAATCTGGTTGATTATGACATGCTGTACGGGCATCGTAATGATATAGACGGTTATGCCGCCGCCCTTACTTATTTCGACGAGAAACTTCCTAAGATCCTCGGTAAACTGAGAGACGAAGATGTTCTGATGATCACGGCGGATCACGGATGCGATCCGGGCTATACGGTGTCTACGGATCATTCGAGAGAGCATACACCTTTTATTATGTACGGCAAGACAGTGGCGCCTGCGAACCTCGGAACAAGGGATACTTTTGCGGATATCGGAGCGACCGTTCTTGACTATTTTGGAATTAAACCGGAGTTTGCCGGTACATCTATGTTATAGAGGCTGGAGGATAAAGACGTGGGCAATTATGCAGACGAGATTAACAAAAGAAGAACTTTTGCGATCATATCGCACCCGGATGCGGGTAAGACAACTTTGACAGAGAAATTTCTTCTGTACGGTGGAGCAATTAATCTGGCGGGCAGCGTAAAAGGTAAAGCTACTGCAAGACATGCGGTTTCCGATTGGATGGAGATAGAGAAGGAGAGAGGTATTTCCGTTACTTCTTCTGTGCTTCAGTTTGAGTATGACGGTTTTTGTATCAATATTCTGGATACGCCGGGCCATCAGGATTTCTCGGAGGACACATACAGGACTTTGATGGCTGCGGACTCTGCAGTCATGGTGATTGATGCATCCAAAGGTGTGGAGGCGCAGACGCGCAAATTATTTAAGGTCTGCGGCATGCGGCATATCCCGATTTTTACGTTTATCAATAAGATGGACAGGGACGCCAACGATACCTTTACCCTGCTTGATGAGATTGAGAAAGAACTGGGGATCGCCACATGTCCGATCAACTGGCCGATCGGATGCGGCAAGAACTTCAAAGGTGTTTATGAACGTGAGAGCAGATGTGTTATCACCTATACAGACACAGAGAAAGGAACTAAGGAAGGACATGCTACGCGTATTCCAGTCACGGAAGAGGATACGCTGCTTGCGCAGATAGGAGAAGAATATAAGGCGCAGCTTACTGATGAGATAGAGCTTCTGGACGGAGCCAGCGCAGAGTATGATCTGGAGAGGATTCAGGCTGGTGAGCTTACACCCGTATTTTTTGGGTCGGCTCTTACGAATTTCGGGGTAGAGATTTTCTTACAGCATTTCTTGAAAATGACTACGAATCCTCTTCCGAGAAAAGCGGATATTGGTTTGATCGATCCGGTGGAACATGATTTCTCGGCGTTTGTATTTAAGATTCAGGCAAATATGAACAAGGCGCATAGGGACAGAGTTGCATTTATGCGTATCTGTTCAGGCAGGTTTGACGCAAATGCTGAGGTGAAGCATGTTCAGGGTGGTAAAGTAATGCGCCTGTCCCAGCCACAGCAGATTATGGCGGATGAACGCAAAATCTTAAATGAGGCGTATGCGGGGGATATTATCGGTGTGTTTGATCCGGGAATATTTTCTATTGGAGACACGATCTGTATGCCGAAGGAACAGTTTGAATATGAAGGTATACCGACGTTTGCGCCGGAGCATTTTGCCAGAGTACGGCAGATTGATACAATGAAAAGAAAGCAATTTGTGAAAGGAATATCGCAGATCGCGCAGGAAGGCGCTATTCAGATTTTTCAGGAATTTAATACCGGTATGGAAGAAATCATTGTGGGTGTAGTGGGTGTGCTGCAGTTTGATGTGTTAAAATACAGACTTGAGAATGAGTATAATGTAGAGATCAAGCTGGAGAATCTTCCCTATGAACATATCCGCTGGATTGAGAATAAGGATATTGATCTGGACAAACTGACCGGAACATCCGATATGAAGAAAATTAAGGATTTGAAGGACAACCCCCTCTTGCTGTTTGTCAATCAATGGAGTATCGGTATGACGATAGAGCGTAACGACGGATTGATCTTATCAGAGTTTGGAAGGAACTGACGAACAGGCAACAGGGTGTTTAAGTGGTAAAGGGTGGGTGCATATGAAGAAAACAGGCTTATTATTGACCGGAATGCTGATACTTACGGGATGTCTGGCGTACGCATGGCAGACAACTCCCCATCGACAGAGTGATTTATATATGCAGGCAGATCTGGGCGCTATGCAGGAAGATGCTGAGCAGCCGGAACAGATTGTAAAGCGTGCGGAAGAGAAGGGATATGCTTACAGTATGCTTTCAGAAAATGAGCAGGTTCTATATCTGGAGATCAGAGACGCTCTTGTTCAGTTTGAGGAAGATGTGAAGTTGTCCAGTTGTGATAAAAGTGAGATATCACATGCTTTTCAGTGTGTATTGAATGATCATCCAGAAATTTTTTATGTGGATGGATATACTTATACAGAATATACACTTGGTGATATTCTCAAAAAGATTACATTTACAGGTACTTACCGATTCAATCAGGATGAAATAATTCAGAGACAGGCACAGATTGATAGTTATGTCAACCAATGCCTCGCTGATATGCCAGAAGGTGCGGACGATTATACGAAAGTAAAATATATTTATGAATATCTGATTCATCATACAGAATATGATGCTGCGGCAGAAGATAACCAAAATATCTGCTCCGTATTTATAGAGGGGAGATCTGTCTGTCAGGGATATGCCAAGGCAACGCAGTATCTTCTGGATAAGGCGGGGATATTCTCAACGCTGGTGCTGGGACGCGTGATCGGCGGCGAGGGACATGCATGGAATCTTGTGCAGATTAACGGCAAATATTATTATGTTGACACCACATGGGGAGATGCTTCCTATCAGGCGGTAGGTGGCGCTGCCAGCTATCCCGGTGAGAGGATTCCGACTATCAATTATGACTATCTGTGTGTATCTACTGAACAGATGAATCTGACTCATACGGTAGACAATGTGGTGGATCTGCCCTTGTGTGATTCGATGGAGAATAATTACTATGTCCGGGAAGGACTATATTTCACGCAGTGGGATGAGGATCAGATTAAACGTATCTTTGAGGAAGAGTATGAGAAGGGAAGCGCTTACGTGACGTTGAAGTGTGCTGACTATGATGTGTATCGGCAGATGCAGGAAGCATTGATTGAGCGTCAGGAAATATTCAGATATCTGGACTGCCCTGACGGGGTAGTATCTTACTCGGATGATGAGAAACAGTACAGTATGAGCTTTTGGCTTTAATGGGAATGGGACTATGCAAAAATAAGAAATTTTGTTATACTTATCCCAAATGAAAGAAAGGCGTGGAAGATTACTATGGAACAGGAATCAGCTAAGAACACATATTTATTGCAGGAAGATGAGAAATTTGGTACGGTAAAGATTGCAGATGATGTAGTGGCGATGATAGCGGCGCTTGCAGCGACCGAGGTTGATGGTGTTGCAGCGATGAACGGTAATGTGGCGAATGAACTCTTAAGCAGAGTCGGGGTTAAAGGACTTGCCAAAGGAGTCAGAGTGGAGATATTCAATAAGAAAGTGAAAGTCGAGCTTGCCATTACCATAGAATACGGATACAATATTCCGGCAACCTGTCAGCGTGTTCAGAGTAAAGTAAAGAATGCGATCGAAAACATGACAGGATTGGAAGTGACGGATGTTAATATCCGTATTGCGGGCATTAATGTAGCAAAAGACAGATAAGACTAATGAGACAAAACGGGAGCCACTATGAGTAGAAGAGAGTTGCGGGAGCAGATATTTAAATTGCTGTTTCGGGTAGAGTTTAACAGTTTAGATGACATGTCGGAACAGGAACGCCTGTTTTTTGAGGAGGAGGATGCTGCTCAGGGGGCGGATGCCGATTACATTTCGGAGAAATACCATAAGATTCAGCAGAAACTCTCGGAAATAGACGGACAGTTGAATGAGAAGGCTGAAGGTTGGGATACTGCCAGAATGGGCAAGGTGGATCTGACGATTCTCAGATTAGCGGTCTATGAAATCAATTATGATGATTCAGTACCTACGGGTGTTGCCATTAATGAGGCGGTAGAACTTGCCAAGAAGTTCGGACAGGATGCTTCATCCGGATTTGTCAACGGCATTTTAGCAAAATTTGCGTAACAGGTGTCGGTATGCAGAATGTATATACAGTTGCACAGGTTAATTCTTACATTAAAAATATGTTCACGCAGGATTATATGTTGCAGTCAATTATGGTAAAAGGTGAAGTTAGTAACTGCAAATATCATTCCTCTGGACATATTTATTTTACATTAAAGGATGCTAAAGGAACAATAGCGTGTGTTATGTTTTCTTCCAGCCGCGCAGGGTTGAGATTTCGTATGTCGGAGGGGCAGCAGGTTGTCGTAAGCGGAAGCATAGATGTTTATGAGCGGGATGGCAAATATCAGTTGTATGCCAGAGAAATCAGCCTTGACGGTGCCGGAGCGCTCTATGAAAAATATGAGCGGTTAAAGCGGGAATTGGAAGAGCGGGGAATGTTTGCACCACAGTATAAGCAGCCGATTCCCAAATATGTCAGAACATTGGGAGTAGTAACCGCAGCAACAGGTGCTGCCGTGAGAGATATCATTAATATTGCAGGCAGAAGAAATCCTTATGTACAGATTATTCTGTATCCTGCCATTGTTCAGGGTGAGGCGGCAGCGCCGAGCATTGTTAATGGTATTCGTGCTTTGGAGCGCATGGGTGTGGATACGATTATTGTCGGAAGAGGCGGCGGTTCCATTGAGGATTTATGGGCATTCAATGAAGAAATAGTGGCGCAGGCTATTTTTGACTGTTCAGTACCGATCATATCGGCAGTCGGACATGAGACCGATACAACAATCGCCGATTTTGTGGCTGATCTGCGGGTACCGACTCCTTCAGCAGCGGCGGAACTGGCAGTATATGACATAGAACAGTTACAGGACAAGCTGACGGAATATGCCTATACTATGCAGCATCTGTGCCGGAGGACGATTGGACGTTACCGTCAGATCACGGATCAATATCATGTCAGAATGAGGTATTTAAGCCCGGTTAATACAATCCGCATGAAAAGGACGCAGGCACTGTCTTTGGAAGAACATCTGCAGGATGCGATGGAGAGCCGTCTGCGTGACTGCAGGCACAGACTGGAGATTTACGTGCAGCAGATGAAGGGATTGTCTCCACTTGATAAGCTTAATCAGGGATATGCCTATGTATCAGATGACAAAGGGGCGACGATGACTTCGATTGATCAAGTGGCGGTAGGAGATATAATGACGGTCTACTTGAAGGATGGCAGATTGAGTGCACAGGTAACGGATAAGCATCGGTAGAATGAGAGGAAGTATGAAGAAGGAAGAAAAAGGGCAGGATATTGTACAACAGCAGGCAGAGGAAGAACAGTTCACAGATCTTTCTCTGGAAGAAACCTTTGAGCAGATCGAGGAAGTGATTGCTCTTCTTGAAACAGAGGAGATCACACTGGAACAGTCATTTCAGGAATATAACAGGGGAATGAAGCTGTTACAGCATTGTAACGAAGCGATAGACAGAGTGGAGAAGAAAGTACTTCAGATCAATGAAGACGGTGGATTAGATGAATTTTAAAGAAGAACTCGAACATAAAGCAAAGCAGATAGAAACCATGCTCGGCATATATCTTCCGACAGAGGAAGGGTATCAGAAGGTGGTTCTTCAGGCGATGAATTATTCGATTATGGCAGGAGGCAAGAGACTGCGCCCTATGCTGATGGCGGAGAGCGCCGCGTTGTTTACGCATGTGGAAGAAGTGTGGAGAATATCGGAGTCCGGATTGTCGGAGAGTGCTTTGACAGAGCAGAGGAATCCAGAGTATACGGTGTTAGGCAGAGCGTTGTCACTGTTCATGTCTGCGTTAGAGATGATTCACAATTATTCCCTTGTACATGACGATCTTCCGGCAATGGATAATGATGAGTACCGCAGAGGACGCAAGACCACGCATGTAGTGTATGGTGAGGGTATGGCAGTCTTAGCGGGCGATGGGCTTCTCAACTATGCCTTTGAGACGGCGGCGCAGGCGTTTGATGGCGTGGAAACAGTAGAAGAATATCGCAGAATAGCGGCGTCTTTGCAGATACTTGGACGCAAGGCGGGGATATATGGCATGATCGGCGGACAGTGTGCAGATTTGGAAGCCGAGCAAATGGGTGATGATGTGACAGAGGAAATGCTTCTGTTCATCCATGAGCATAAGACCGCAGCGCTGATTCAGGCGGCTATGATGATTGGAGCAACACTGGCGGGTGCAGGAGAAGAAGAAATTGGCAGGTTGGAAAAATGTGCTTATAATATCGGCATTGCTTTCCAAATACAGGATGATATTCTTGATGTGACAAGTAGTCTTGAAGTACTCGGCAAACAGGTCGGCAGTGACGAGAAGAATCATAAGCTGACATATGTGACCATGCATGGAATTGAGAAATCTAAGGAACAAGTGGAAGAATTGTCCAGAGAGGCAATAACAATTTTATCCTCTTTTTCCAGACGAAATTTGTTTCTGGAGCAGTTGGTAGAACAGTTGATCTCCAGAGAAAAGTGATTTCTCCTTACGAAAAGAAAAGTATGTTCTGTATTGGACAGACATGGAGGATTACAATGTTTTTAGAGAAGATAGAACAGGCAAATGATATTAAGAAGCTGACAGAGTCAGATTATGGTGTGCTGGCAGATGAGATCAGAGAGTTTTTGATCCGGTCAATCAGTGAGACGGGAGGGCATTTAGGATCTAATCTGGGTGCTGTGGAGTTGACGATGGCGCTGCATTTGTTCTTGGACTTACCGGAAGACAAGATCATATGGGATGTGGGGCACCAGTCTTATACGCATAAGATTCTGACCGGAAGACGGGACGGATTTGTGAATCTGCGTAAATTCGGTGGTATGAGTGGGTTTCCGAAACGCAAGGAAAGTGATTGCGACTGTTTTGATACCGGACACAGTTCTACTTCTATCTCCGCGGGACTTGGTATGGTGAAGGCGAGAGATATTAAAGGTGAGAAAAATACTATCGTTTCTGTGATTGGTGACGGATCACTGACCGGAGGCATGGCATATGAAGCACTCAATAATGCTTCCCGTCTGGAAACAAATTTCATTATCATATTGAATGACAATAATATGTCTATATCAGAGAATGTAGGCGGTGTATCTAAATATCTGAATAATATCAGAACGGCGGATATGTATCTGGATTTAAAGGAAGGCGTTTACAATTCCCTTCACGGTAAATCCAAATACGGGGATAAGGTAGTGTCTCAGATCAGACGTGTTAAGAGCAGTTTTAAGAATCTGGTTGTGCCGGGAATGCTTTTTGAGGATATGGGAGTCACATACCTTGGACCGGTGGATGGCCACGATATTTCGGCAATGGTACATATGCTGGGAGAAGCCAGAAAAATCAAGGGCGCGGTACTATTACACGTTATAACTCAGAAGGGCAAAGGATATGCGCCGGCTGAGCGGCATCCTGCCAGATTTCATGGGGCGGAACCGTTTGATATCGAGACGGGTATACCGAGCAAACCGCAGAATAAAGCCAGTTATACAGATATTTTTTCCACAGTTATGTGTAAGCTTGGACAACGTGAGGAACAGGTGGTGGCAATTACGGCGGCTATGCCGGATGGCACTGGATTAAAACGTTTTCGGAACATGTATCCGGATAGATTTTTTGATGTGGGAATCGCGGAGGAGCATGCGGTGACTTTTGCCGCAGGACTGGCGGCGGGCGGGTTAAAGCCGATTGTAGCGATTTATTCTTCTTTCCTGCAAAGAGCTTACGATCAGATACTGCATGATGTGTGTCTTCAAAATCTGCCGGTGGTGTTTGCTATAGACAGAGCAGGACTGGTAGGCAGCGACGGGGAGACCCATCAGGGTATTTTTGACCTGTCCTATTTATCTTCTATACCGAATATGCATATTATGGCGCCCAAGAACAAGTGGGAGCTTTCCGATATGATGAAGTTTGCAGTCGCTTCTGACATGCCGATTGCACTCAGATATCCGAGAGGTGAGGCGTTTGACGGGCTTAGGGACAATCGTGCGCCTATCGAATACGGTAAGAGCGAAGCAATCTACGAGGAGGAGGATATCATTCTGTTTGCGGTGGGCAGTATGGTCAAAGTGGGGCTTGCTGTGCGTGAACAACTCAAGGAGCGGGGATATTCCTGTTCGCTGACGAATGCAAGATTTGTGAAACCTATTGACGAGCAGGCAGTGCGAGAGGCGTGCAGAGAACATAAGCTGATCGTGACGATGGAAGAAAATGTGTTGAGTGGTGGTTATGGTGAGAAAGTCAGAGCATATGTGGACGGAATCGGTGCGCCGGTGCAGGTACTTAACATAGCAATTCCGGATGAGTATGTGGAGCACGGCAATGTAGAACTGCTGAAAAGAGAAATTGGAATCGATGAAGATTCCATTGTAAAGAAGATTATGACCTGCTATGTATCTATGGCAGCCGATAAAGGAAAGCTATGAAAGAAAGATTGGATGTCATCTTAGTCAAACAGGGGTTCGCACCGTCCAGAGAAAAGGCGAAAGCTATACTCATGGCGGGAAATGTGTTTGTAGACGGACAACGGGAAGACAAGGCAGGAACGACTTTTGATGAGAATAAAATTCATATAGAGGTAAAAGGCACTACACTAAAGTATGTGAGCCGGGGCGGCTTGAAACTGGAGAAAGCGATGGGAGAGTTTCCCATTGTGCTCACCCATGCGGTCTGCATGGACATTGGTGCGTCCACGGGCGGTTTTACCGATTGTATGCTGCAAAATGGGGCGGACCGTGTGTACTCCATTGATGTAGGACATGGTCAGCTGGACTGGAAACTTCGCAATGATGAACGCGTAGTCTGTATGGAAAAGACGAATTTCCGATATGTGACGACGGATGACATCAGTGAGCAGATTGATTTTGCGTCAGTGGACGTTTCTTTTATCTCATTGACTAAGATCTTACTGCCGGCAAGGAATTTATTGTGTGGCCGGGGCAGTATGGTGTGCTTGATCAAACCGCAGTTTGAAGCGGGGAAAGACAAAGTAGGTAAGAAAGGTGTTGTCAGAGAGCCTAAGGTGCATGAGGAAGTGGTGCATAAGGTGATTGACTACGCTGATATGGTTGGATTTGAGGTGAAGGGACTGACTTATTCACCGATCAAGGGACCGGAAGGAAATATAGAATATCTGGTCTATATAGTTAAAAAATCAGAGATTCCGGAAGAAGTCGAAGCAATGACAGAGGCGGAAGCGGAGGGTGAACTGCGCAGTCTGATAGAAGTAAAAAGCGGAAGATCGTATGATGAGGATATGGAGAAGCTGATTTCAAGTGTTGTAGCACAGGCACATAACACTCTGGATGCGGCGAAATAGGCAGATGAAGTATTTTTACCTGATTACGAACGAGGTGAAAGATCCACAGGGACTTTACACTGAGAGAATAACTGCATATCTGGAGAAACATGGCGGAAGTGTATGTCATGATAAGGAGGAAGCGGAGTGTATTCTTGTTCTGGGTGGTGACGGTACTCTGTTACGTGCGGCAAGAAACGTGATGGGAAGTGACACCCCTCTGATCGGCATCAATCTCGGCACATTGGGATATTTGGCGGAAGTGGATATCGGTACGATAGAACCGGCATTAGATAAGCTGCTTGCAGATGATTATACAAGGGAAGAGCGGATGATGCTGGAAGGGCATGTTAAGAAAGCTGATGAGACAGAAGAGAATTTTGCCCTGAACGATATTGTAATCTCCCGAAGTGGTCCGCTGCAGATATTGACTTTTCATATCTATGTCAATGGGCAGTTTTTAAATAGCTACAGTGCAGATGGAATGATTGTTGCGACTCCCACAGGCTCTACGGGTTATAATATGTCGGCGGGTGGTCCAATCGCCAGCCCGGGTGCGAGTCTTCTGCTATTGACGCCGATCTGTCCGCACACTTTGAATACGAGGAGCATTGTTCTGGCGTCAGAGGATGAGATCAGAATAGAGATTCCGCAAGGCAGAGACGGGCGCAGACAGACGGTGGAAGCTAATTTTGACGGCAGCTATAAGATTACTTTGAAAACAGGGGATAGCATTGTAATCCGCAAAGCGGTAAAGACTACCGGAATACTGAAACTCAACACAGAGAGTTTCCTTACAGTTTTACATAAAAAAATGAGCGAGTAGAAGATAGAAATATTATGAATAATAATATCAAAAAAAGAAGACATGAAAAAATAATCGATCTGATCGATCAATATGAGATTGAGACACAGGAAGAACTGGCGGATAGATTATGCGGAGCGGGATATCAGGTTACGCAGGCGACGGTGTCGCGGGATATAAGAGAGTTGAAACTCTCGAAAGTTCCTTTTGGCAAAGGAAGGCAGAAATATGCTGCTTTTACGCATGATGAGACTCATCTTGGGGATAAGTACATCAGGGTGCTTAAGGAAGGTTATGTTTCCATGGCGCCCGCACAGAACCTCCTTGTTATGAAAACGGTATCCGGTATGGCTATGGCGGTAGCGGCGGCAGTGGATGCGCTGAAGATGGAGGAAGTCGTGGGATGCATTGCAGGAGATAACACGATTATGATGGCAATGCGCAGTGAAGCGGCAGTGGCTGCCGTTATGGATAAAATTGAGAGAATGATAGAACATTGACAATTATGTATTTGCATATTTTGCCTTGAAAGGAACAGAATATGCCCGGAGAGAATACATAAGAGGTGGAAAAATGTTACAAAGTTTACATGTGAAAAATCTGGCACTGATTGACGAGGCGGAGGTCACTTTTGGAGAGGGACTGAATATTCTTACCGGTGAGACAGGAGCCGGTAAGTCTATTATCATCGGTTCCATTAATCTGGCGCTTGGTGGCAAAGCTGACAAAGATATGATTCGTACTGGGGCAGAGTATGCGCTGGTTGAACTTATCTTTACGGTAGACCATCCTAAACAGCTTGAGGCGATACGCGGGATGGAGCTTATCGTAGAAGACGGACAGGTCATTTTGCAGCGCAAGGTCATGCAGGGACGTAATGTATGCAAAGTGTGTGGCGAGACGGTCACAGCCAGACAGCTGAAACAACTGGCGGAGATACTGATTGATATTCACGGACAGCATGAACATCAGTCATTACTACAGCCCGGCAAACAGCTGGAGATCTTGGATGCCTATGCGGGCGCAGAGATTTTGACGCATAAGGAAACGTTAAAGCAGGTGTATCAGCAATATCGTCATGCAGTGGACGAATTATCCAGCAACGATGTGGATGAGGAGACCCGCAGGAGAGAGACAGCGCTGGCGGAGTTTGAGTGTCAGGAGATTGCGGATGCGGAGCTGAAAGCGGGCGAGGACGAGGAGATCGAGCAGACCTATCAGAAACTGTTGAACGGACAGAAGATCAAAGAAGCAGTGATGGCGGCACATGCTTTATGCGGATATGAGGAGAATGGCAGTGGCAGCGGTGTGGGACGTGCGCTTAGGGAAATCCGGTCTGTATCAGCATTTGATGAAGAACTGAAAGAATTGGAGAGCCAGTTATTAGATATCGACAGCCTTTTAAACGATTACAACAGAGCGGTGGCGGATTATCTGTCCGGTCTGGAGTTTGACGCTGAATTGTTTGACCGCACGGAGAGACGGCTGAATCTGATCAATCATTTAAAATCAAAATATGGCAAATCGATTGAAGAGGTTCTTGCGTATCAGCAGAAATCAGAAGAGATGCTTGATAAATACCGCGATTATGATGCATACCGTATGGAATTGACCAAAAAGGCAGATACTTTAAGAGGAAAAGCTCTTTCTATCTGCAAAGAAATATCGGATATCCGGCGTAAAAGCGCAGAGGCATTGTCCGATGAAATGAAAAAAGCTCTTGTCGAGCTTAATTTTCAAGAAGTATCCTTTGAAATCAGGGTGACTTCTGCGGAAGAGGCGATAAGCAGTAACGGTTATGACAAAGTAACGTTTCTGATATCGACTAACACAGGAGAAGCTCTGAAAGAACTGGCACAGGTGGCAAGCGGAGGTGAATTGTCGCGCATCATGCTGGCACTGAAAACCGTATTGGCGGATAAGGATGAGATTGAAACTCTTATTTTTGATGAGATAGATACAGGTATCAGCGGGAAAACCGCATGGAAGGTATCAGAAAAAATGGGAATACTTGGAAAAGAACATCAATTAATCTGTATTACTCATCTTCCGCAGATTGCCGCGATGGCGGATCATCATTTTTGCATTGAAAAGCATGTGGAAGACAACCGGGCTGTTACAAATATCAGATATTTAAGTGATGAGGAGAGTACCGGAGAAGTGGCAAGGATGCTCGGAGGCGCCAGCATCACGGAAAATGTTATGAATAATGCCAGAGAAATGAAAGATTTGGCAAGAAATACAAAACAATACTAAATTAAATTGAAAGATTTATCACATACTACAAAGGACATGCTTAATGTGTGTCCTTTTTTCTATGCCATTTCATATGACAAAGAATGCATGTGGCAGAAAAGATATACACAATAGGAAAGGTAAGGATGTGATAAAGTGGGCAGATTAATCTATATGACAAAACAGCAGGAAAGAATATATAGAGTTTTTTTGTATTTGGTGCTCATAGCAGCAGTGGCGGCGCTTACAGTATTGGTTTATCTAAACTACTGGGATAAAATACCGTCAAGTATTAAAATACGTGCCGGTGTGGAACAGGAACTGGATTTCAAAGTACCTGTTTCTGGGGAAATATATAGAATTAAGGATGATGCGGCGCAGGCAGCTTATATACCGGAAACTTCAGGTGCAGAAACGCCGGATCAGGCAGTTGAAAGCATATCGGACAGCGTGGAAAGCATTCATGTAGATTTCACACATACGGTAAAAGTCAAGGCAAACGAACTTGATACTTATCAGATGAATCTTAAGCTGTTTGGCATTCTTCCTTATAAAAGTGTAGATATAGAAGTTATTCAGGATAAAATGCTGATTCCTTCGGGCATTCCGATCGGCATCTATGTCAAAACGGATGGAGTGCTGGTGGTGGGAATTGGAGAATTTGAGGATAGTGAGGGAAGAAAAGTGTCTCCAGCAAAATATGTGTTGCAAAAGGGAGATTATATATTGAAAGTAAATGGCGAAGAGATTGAGAATAAAAAGCAGTTTATCAGAATGGTCGAGGAATCAGAGGGCGAAGATATTGTACTGACAATAAAAAGAAATGGTGAAGTTACAGATGTTATGGTCAAACCTGAAAGCAATCAGAATAAAGATTGGAAGCTGGGAATATGGATCAGGGATAACGCGCAGGGAATCGGAACGATGACCTATGAGGACACAGATCACACCTTTGGCGCGCTAGGACATGGTATTAATGATGTGGACACCTCGGTGCTGATGAATCTCGACGAGGGAACGCTGTATAAGACGGAGATCGTTGGAATCACCAGAGGCTCAAACGGTGCGCCGGGTGAGCTGACAGGATATATCGAATACGACAGCGAAAATGTGATCGGTGAAATTACGGAGAATACTTCGGAGGGAATATTCGGGGTTTGTGATATGGAGGATGAGACAACATCAGGCTTTGAGCCGATACCAATTTCATTAAAGCAGGAAATCGAACTGGGACCGGCACAGATCATCTGTTCTGTCACCGGCGAACCGGAGTTCTATGATGTAGAGATTGTTGAAATCAATTTGGAGCGGGATAACATTAACAGGGGAATCGTCGTACAGGTGGTGGATGAGAAACTGCTTACGCTGACAGGAGGAATCATACAGGGCATGAGCGGCAGCCCCATCATCCAGAACGGTAAGCTGGTGGGCGCGGTGACTCATGTGCTGGTTCAGGATTCCACGAAGGGGTATGGTATTTTTATTGAGGAGATGCTGAGTCATTAGGCTAAAGGTTTATGAGCAGCTTAGGAAAGCCCCCGGTATTCAGCAGGGGAACAATCATATTTTTCCCGGAAGATGCGGTAGAAAAAACTGCTGTTATGATATCCTACCGTACTAATAATGGCATCAATGGTCAGATTTGTCTGCGTCAGCAGATATACGGATTGCTGGAGTCTTTGCTGCTGCAGCAGTTCCTTAAAGCTGTGTCCGGTATATTTTTTCAGTATACGGCTTACTTGATAATCAGGGAGCCTTATCATTGCAGAAATATCTGCGAGTGTTCCGGATTTATAATGGGTCTCAATGTATTTTAAGATGCGGAAAATCATGTCCTGCTCATAGCTGTCGGGATATTTTTGGATGATAGATTCGGCAAATACGGACAGGTTCATGAAAACCAGCCCCATTGTGATCTGATTAATGGTATTTGTGTTGGGTTTCTTATCGATCAGGGTCCAAAGCATATTTTCAATCAGATTTTGAATCGGAAGGATATCTTTAGTTGCAAAATGCAGGCAACTGATTTGTGAAGTGTCTTCCGATAAAGTGGAAATTAGGAAACTGCGCAGTACATTATCCCGTTCAATCATTGTGAGTGCCCTGTCAAAAAATTCCGGAAGAATAATGAAGTTGACTGCGATATCAGCTTCCCCAGCGGGGAAAATCTCATGGCTTGCCGTCTGGTTTAAAAAGAGAAGGTCGCCGGGATTTAAGACAATCCGGTCTGTGTCATTGATAAGATGCGTGGTGGTTCCGCTGCACATATATACCATTTCCACATAATTGTGGCGGTGTCTGGGGAAATGAATAAAGCGTGTATGGGGACGGATTTCAATCAAACGTCCCTTTTCTAACAACTTGGCATTATCGATTACAAATTCCTTTTTTGATGTGTAGAGCTCTTTTTGTACATTTGAATTTCCGCGCAGGATGGCGGATTCTTCTTCCGTAATTTTTCTTAAACTCTCTAAAAGTGTCTGATTCATAATCCTACCTCGCAAAATGCAAATAAGGTCCCTGTTTTTGTCCGGGTATGACCTTATTTTTTTGTATAGTTTTCTTTATAATAAGGCTGAAAGAAGGAAAAGTCTATATTACATTTTAAGGAGGGGTGAACGTGAGCAGGTATTTTCTCGCCGTAGACATAGGGGCATCCAGTGGAAGGCATATATTAGGACATCTGGACAATGGGAAACTTAAGATTGAAGAAATCTACCGGTTTGAAAATGGAATGGTAAATAAGGGCGGCAGACTGTTGTGGGACGTGGAGCGACTTTTTGAAGAGATTAAAAATGGTATGAAAGAATGCGTAAAGCTTGGGAAGATTCCGGAGAGCATGTCTGTTGATACATGGGCGGTGGACTATGTGCTGCTGGATGAAGAGGATCGGGTTTTAGGAGATACCTTCGGTTACCGGGATGAACGGACAAAGGAGTGTGATGCCAAAGTGTACCGTCTGATTCCAGAGAAAGAACTGTATGCAAGGACAGGAATCCAGAAGCAGATATTTAACACTGTATACCAGTTAATGTCTGATAAAATCCAGCAGCCGGAAGTACTCATGCGTGCAAAAACATTTCTAATGCTTCCTGATTATTTCCAGTTCCGGCTGACAGGTAAGAAGATGTCAGAGTATACCAATGCCACTTCCACGCAGCTGGTAAGCCCCGATACAAAACAGTGGGATAAAGAACTGATCCGCAGGCTGGGCTATCCGGAAGAAATATTTCTCCCGTTACAGACACCGGGGACGGAGGCAGGCTGTCTGACAGAAGAAGTTGCAGGAGAAGTCGGATTTGATTGCAAGGTAGTTCTCTGTAGCAGCCATGATACGGCATCTGCCGTTATGGCGCTTCCCAAAGAAAAGGGGGACGGGCTTTATATCAGTTCAGGGACATGGTCGCTCATGGGGGTGGAACTGCCGAAAGCGGACTGCAGTGAAGGGAGCAGGCAGGCAAATCTAACGAACGAAGGCGGCTATAACTACCGATTCCGGTATCTAAAAAATATTATGGGTCTGTGGATGATTCAGTCTGTGAGGCATGAACTGAACGATGAATATTCCTTTGCACAGTTGTGCGGTATGGCGGAAGAAAATGAGAATTTTCCGTCTCGCGTAGATGTAAATGATGGCTGTTTTCTGGCTCCGGCGGATATGAGATGGGAAATACGGGATTACTGCCGCAGAACCGGTCAGAAGGTGCCGCAGACACTGGGAGAACTGGCAACAGTGATTTACCATAGTCTGGCGGACTGCTATGGCAGGACGACAGAGGAATTAGAGGAGCTTACAGGGAAGACATATGACAGTGTTTATGTTATCGGCGGCGGCGCCAACGCAGGGTATCTGAATCAGCTTACAGCAGATGCTACCGGGAAGACGGTTTTTGCGGGTCCGGTAGAAGCAACTGCAATCGGAAACCTGATGGCACAGCTTATCCGGGCAGGAGAACTTTCCGATTTGACATTCGCAAGAAAATGTATTTATGAGTCGTTTGATATCAAGAAGTATCAGCCGCAGCAGTTATTGAAGAATCCGTAACAGTACATGGCTTAACTTTGAAATATCAGGAAATGTAAATTGAAAAATAAAAGAAAAGGAGCGAAAAATGATGACAGTTACAGAGAGATATGAATCTGCGAGGGAGATGTTTCGCAATGCAGGTGTTGACACGGACGCGGCAATGGAGACATTACGGAATGTACCGGTTTCCATGCATTGCTGGCAGGGAGACGATGTGACGGGATTTGACCATGACGGACCTCTGACAGGCGGGATTCAGACCACGGGAGATTATCCGGGGAAAGCCAGAACTCCTGAAGAACTGATGGCGGATATGGATAAGGCGATGTCTCTTATTCCGGGGAAGAAGAAAATTAATGTCCATGCCAGCTATGCAATCTTTGAGGCGGGGGAGTTTGTGGACAGGAACCAGTTAGAATCGAAACACTTTGCAAAGTGGGCAGAATTTGCAAGAAAGCGTGGTATGGGACTGGATTTTAACCCGACATTTTTCTCACACCCGAAGATTAAGGATGGTCTGACCCTTTCAAGTCCGGATCCGGATATACGTAGATTCTGGATAGAACATGGCAAGGCATGTATCCGTATCTCACAGTATTTTGCAGAAGAGACCGGCGTCCCCTGCGTTATGAACATCTGGACTGGGGACGGATTCAAGGATATACCGACGGACCGCATGGGCCCCAGAATGAGGTATAAGGAGGCAATTGAAGAAATCCTATCGGAGCCGTATGACAGAAACAAAGTAAAACCATGTGTGGAATCGAAGGTGTTCGGCATTGGTGTAGAATCATATACTGCCGGCAGCGCGGAATTCTCACTTTCTATGGCGGCAATGAATGAGGGCTGTCTGCCGCTTATGGACAACGGACATTATCATCCGACGGAGGTTGTGTCAGATAAGATTCCGGCATTGCTCTGTTTCTATCCGGAGATTGCCCTGCATGTTACCAGAGGGGTGAGATGGGATTCCGATCATGTGTTGCTTTTAGATGATGAGACAAAGGAAATTGCAAAAGAAATCGTGCGTTGCAATGCGCTGAACCGCGTTTATATTGCGCTGGATTATTTTGATGCCAGCATCAACCGGATTTCAGCGTGGGCAGTCGGTATGAGAAGTATGCAGAAAGCTCTTCTGACGGCACTGTGTATGCCGAATGATGAACTGAAGAAACTGCAGGATGAAGGCAGGTTCACCGAGTTAATGGTGAGACAGGAAGCGATGAAAATGATGCCTTTTGGAGACGTATGGAACTATTACTGTGAACAGGGCGGCATCGTGGGTGATTTCGGGTTGTTTGCGGAGGTTGACAAATACGAAGCTGAGGTGTTGAGCAGGCGGGCGTAGAGATTTTGGGGAACTATTAACTTTAAGAGTATAAGAAGCTGTCGTCATAGTGAAGAAAAGTGGAAAGGAATGTAAACGAGATGAAAATATTAGAAGCAGGATTTGTGCAGGGGTTTATCCGCATGTGTAATGACGGATGGGAGCAGGGATGGCATGAGAGGAACGGCGGTAACTTGACCTACCGTGTGAAAAAAGAAGAAGCAGAAGCAGTGAAAGAAGAACTACGCACGGACGGTGAGTGGCATGAGATTGGAACCAGTATCCCACTTCTTGCAGGGGAATATTTTCTGGTAACGGGAAGCGGAAAATATTTCCGTAATGTAATCCTTGAACCGGAGGATTCGCTGGCAATCGTGGAACTTGATGAAAAGGGTGAAAAATACCGGATATGCTGGGGGCTTGTAAATGGCGGAAAACCTACCAGCGAACTGCCGAGCCATTTGATGAACCATGAAGTGAAGATGACGGCAACCGGAGGAAAGCACAGGGTCATTTATCATGCCCATCCGACGAATGTGATTGCCCTCACTTTCGTTTTGCCGTTAAAAGATGAAGTATTTACACGGGAGCTATGGGAGATGGCGACAGAATGTCCGGTAGTATTCCCAGACGGCATAGGTGTGGTCGGCTGGATGGTGCCGGGCGGAAGAGATATCGCGGTGGCGACCAGTGAACTGATGAAGCAGTATGATGTGGCAATCTGGGCGCACCACGGCATGTTTGCATCCGGAGAGGATTTTGACCTGACGTTTGGACTGATGCACACGGTAGAAAAATCTGCGGAGATTCTGGTAAAAGTGCTGTCCATAAGACCGGATAAGCTGCAGACAATCTTACCGCAGAATTTCAGGGATCTGGCAGTGGATTTTAAGGTGACGCTTCCAGAGAAGTTTTTGTATGAGAAGTAATGCAGGAAAGTGTTCAGCTCTTTTTTACGGAAACCGACTGGAAAACGCATGCTAAAGCTTTATATTCTGCTCCCGGTATTCACTG